>NZ_CP081495.1:1506497-1807797 GCF_025919725.1 Flavobacterium agricola
AACGTAGACGATTACCAGTTTGGCGGTGGCGCTGGTATGGTTATGAGCATAGAACCGATTGATGCATGCATTTCTAAATTAAAAGCCGAGCGCGATTACGATGAAGTTATTTATATGACGCCCGATGGCGAAACGCTAAACCAGCAAATTGCCAACGGTATGTCGTTATTAAAAAACATAATTATTTTATGTGGGCATTATAAAGGAGTAGATCAGCGCGTACGCGATCATTTTATTACCCGAGAAATCTCGATTGGTGATTATGTATTATCTGGCGGTGAACTTGGTGCAGCGGTTTTATGCGATAGCATTATCCGATTAATCCCTGGAGTTTTATCTAACGAAACTTCAGCCTTAACCGATTCGTTTCAAGACAACCTTTTAGCACCTCCAATTTACACTCGTCCAGCAGAATACAAAGGCTGGAAAGTACCCGATATTTTATTAAGCGGTAACTTTCCTGAAATAGAAAAATGGCGCGAACAAAAAGCTTTTGAACACACCGAAAACAGAAGACCCGATTTATTAAACAAATAAGCAAAATAATTTTATTTTTATTTAGTATTTTATAGAAATATAGTATATTTGCAGTCAATTTTGGACCAACCTCTGGCGAGGCCCGTGTATGTTGCTCTGAAAAAACATTTAATTTAAACAAAATGGCTTTAGATTTAGTAAAATTCGTTCAAGACGAGTTTGTAACAAAAAAAGATTTCCCAGATTTTAAAGCTGGTGATACTATTACTGTTTATACAGAAATTAGAGAGGGTGAAAAAACTAGAACTCAGTTCTTCAAAGGAGTTGTTATCCAAAGAAGAGGTACTGCAGCTACTGAAACTTTCACAATCCGTAAAATGTCTGGTAACGTTGGTGTTGAGCGTATCTTCCCAGTTAACATGCCAGCTTTACAAAAAATTGAAGTTAACCAAAGAGGTAAAGTTCGTAGAGCTCGTATCTTCTACTTCAGAGAGCTTACAGGTAAAAAAGCAAGAATTAAAGAATTACGTCGTAAGTAATTTTTTACTCTTAAAAGTTATAAAAAACCAACTACAATGTAGTTGGTTTTTTTTGTTATAGTATTTTTATTAAAACACTAAAAAAAACGCAACCAATAATATAAAACAGCTTTTTTTATTCAACAATTCATCTGCTTTCTATTTAAAAAATAAAAAAATCACATAAAAATTTTAGGTTTTACACAATTTTGTGTTTACAAATTACCAATCTGATAATTCGTTACTTACCCAAACATTCACAGCAAATATTTCGCATCATTTTAGTATATTTGTTTACCCTGAAAAAGGGAATTTTATTAATTGATTTGTTACAATTAAACTTTATAAAAATGTCAAAATCTAAGATTATTTACACATTAACTGATGAGGCGCCAATGTTGGCAACTTATTCGTTCTTACCAATCGTTCAAGCTTTTACATCTGCTGCAGATATTGAAGTTGAAACCAGAGACATTTCATTAGCTGGACGTATTCTTGCTAATTTTCCACAATATTTAAAAGAAGATCAAAAAATTGGAGATGCCTTGGCTGAACTGGGAGAATTAGCTAAAACTCCTGAAGCGAATATTATTAAATTACCAAACATCTCGGCTTCTATTCCTCAATTAAACGCAGCAATTGCAGAATTGCAAGCTCACGGTTATGCAGTACCAAACTACGTAGCTGATGCAAAAACTGACGAAGAAAAAGCAAACAAAGCAGCTTATGCAAAAGTTTTAGGTTCTGCCGTTAACCCAGTTTTACGTGAAGGAAACTCAGATCGTCGTGCACCTAAAGCAGTTAAAAATTATGCTAAAAAACACGCACTCAATGGGGGCTTGGTCAGCAGATTCTAAAACAAAAGTTGCTCACATGGAAGCAGGTGATTTTTACGGAACAGAAAAATCGCTAACCGTTGCTAAAGATTCTCAATTTAAAATTGAATTTGTTGGGCAAGACGGTGCTGTGAAAGAATTAAAAGGTTTAGCACCTTTAAAAGCTGGTGAAATTATTGACTCGTCAGTAATGAACTTAAAAGCTTTAAAAGCGTTTGCATCTCAAGTTAAAGAAGAAGCTAAAGCTGCTGGTGTTTTATTATCAGCGCACTTAAAAGCTACCATGATGAAGGTTTCTGACCCTATTATTTTTGGTGCTATTGTTTCTGTTTATTTTGAAGAAGTTTTCACGAAATATGCAACGTTATTTGCAGAATTAGGTATTAACCCAAACAACGGTTTAGGTGAATTATACGCTAAAATTGCTGGTCATGCACAAGAAGCTGAAGTAAAAGCAGCTATTGAGGCAGCTATTGCAAACGGACCTGCATTAGCTATGGTAAATTCTGATAAAGGAATTACAAACTTACACGTTCCGTCTGACGTTATTGTTGATGCATCCATGCCAGCAATGATTCGTACTTCTGGACAAATGTGGAACAAAGAAGGAAAACAACAAGATACGTTTGCTATTATTCCAGACCGTTCTTACGCTGGGGTTTACCAAGCAACAATTGAAGATTGTAAAGCAAACGGTGCTTTAGATCCTACAACAATGGGTTCTGTACCAAACGTTGGTTTAATGGCTCAAAAAGCAGAAGAATATGGTTCTCATGACAAAACTTTCCAAGCTGACGCTGCAGGTACAATTCGTGTGGTAGATGGTGAAGGAAATGTTTTAATGGAACAAGCTGTTGAGGCTGGTGATATTTTCCGTATGTGTCAAACAAAAGATGCACCAATTAAAGACTGGGTTAAATTAGCAGTTAACCGTGCTCGTTTATCGGCAACTCCTGCAATTTTCTGGTTAGATGACAAACGTGCACACGACAGAGAAATCATTAAAAAAGTAAACTTATACTTACCAGAATTTGATACAACAGGTTTAGATATTCGTATTTTAAATCCAGTTGATGCAACTAAATTATCTTTAGAAAGAATTCGTCAAGGGTTAGATACAATTTCTGTAACAGGAAACGTATTACGTGATTACTTAACCGATTTATTCCCAATTTTAGAAGTAGGTACATCTGCAAAAATGTTATCTATCGTTCCGTTAATGAATGGCGGTGGATTGTTTGAAACAGGTGCTGGTGGATCGGCTCCAAAACACATCGAACAATTTATTGAAGAAGGTTATTTACGTTGGGATTCGTTAGGTGAATTTTTAGCTTTACAAGCTTCTTTAGAACATGTTGCACAAACACAAGGTAATGCTAGAGCACAAGTTTTAGCTGATGCATTAGATGAAGCTAACGATAAATTTTTAGATACAGACAAATCTCCAGGACGTAAATTAGGTACAATTGACAACCGCGGTTCTCATTTTTACTTAGCTATGTATTGGGCTCAAGCTTTGGCTGCACAAACTAAAGATGCAGAATTAGCTGCTAAATTCGCTCCGATTGCTGCTGCTATGCAAGCTAACGAAGAAAAAATTAATGCTGAATTAATTGGTTCTCAAGGTAAAGCACAAGCAATTGCAGGATATTACCAACCAAACACAGAAGCAACATTTGCTGCAATGCGTCCTTCTGCAACATTAAATGAAATTGTTAACGCTATTTAATTAGCTAAAACATAATTGCAAATAAAAACCCCGCTTATGCGGGGTTTTCTTTTTAATCAAAAATCAAAAAAAGCCAATCAAGTTATGATTGGCTTTTGTATTCTATTTAAACTTCGCGATTCACATCCCAAGCTTCTAAAAGCTGAGCTACACGCTGAACGAATTGTCCTCCTAAGGCACCATCTACCACGCGGTGATCATACGAATGGGTAATAAACATTTTTTGGCGGATACCAATAAAATCACCTTCTGGTGTTTCGATAACTGCAGGAACCTTACGAATAGCTCCTAAAGCTAAAATACCAACTTGTGGCTGATTAATAATTGGTGTACCAAAAACTGATCCGAAACTACCAATATTGGTTACAGTAAATGTACCACCTTGTGTATCGTCTGGTTTTAATTTGCCTTTACGCGCACGGTTTGCTAAATCGTTTACTGCTTTAGCCATACCAACTAAGTTTAACTGATCTGCGTTTTTAATTACTGGAACAATTAAGTTACCAGATGGTAATGCAGCAGCCATACCTAAATTAATGTTGCGCTTTTTAATAATATAATCGCCTTCAACAGAAATATTCATTAACGGAAAATCACGTAAAGCTTTTGCAACGGCTTCCATAAAAATAGGAGTAAAAGTAAGCTTTTCGCCTTCACGTTTTTCAAAGCTATTTTTTACTTTGTTACGCCAATTTACAATATTGGTAACATCAACCTCAATAACCGATTGTACGTGAGCTGAAGTACGTAAAGATTCAACCATATGGTGGGCAATTAACTTGCGCATACGATCCATCTCAATAATTTCATCAGAACCGTTTACAGAAACAGGAGCAGCTTTTTGTGCAGGTTGCGAAACAGCTTGCGTTGCTGTATTTGCTGTTGTTGTTTGCGGTTGAGTTGTTCTGTTTTTTACGTAAGCTAAAATATCATCTTTTGTTACGCGTCCGTCTTTACCAGAACCTGCAATAGCATCTAATTCTGTTAAGGCTATATTTTCAGCTTTAGCTATATTTTTAACTAAAGGAGAATAAAATTTTTCTGAATTTGTAGAAGTTCTAGTTTCATCAACCACTGTATCCATTTGTTTTTCAATAACGGCTGCTGCTTGTTCAACCTGAATAGGTTGTGCCGGAGCTTGTGCTTCGGTTTCAGTACCTTCAACTTCAAGAATAGCAATTGTTTGTCCAACCTGAACAACATCGTTAACGGCAAATAAAATTTCTTTAATTACGCCATTTACTTCAGACGGAACTTCGCTATCTACTTTATCTGTAGCAACTTCTAGAATCGTATCATCTACAGCTACGGTATCTCCAACGTTTTTTAACCAATTTGTAATTGTTGCTTCTGCAACACTTTCACCCATTTTAGGTAGCTTAAGCTCAAACTTTGCCATATTTAAATTAACGGTTGTGTTGTAATGTTTTTAATACTCAAAAATAACAATTTCCTTTTTACTTGGTTTATTTATAGTATAAATAAAAAAAGTACTTTTAATTGTCTGCTCGTACTACAAATTTACTAATTTTTAAATTAAATCAGGTATTTTAAAATTTGTAATAAAAAAGCTATTTGTTGCGAATTTAATTTATTTTTATCTATTTACGTAATTTAAATTACATTTTTTTTAATTATAGTTTTATTTTATTACAGCAAAAACATTTATATAAAATGCAATTCTACGAAATTAATACCTTTGGTTGATAAAAAATAAATTATGTTTATGTTCTGGATTATAAAAATAAAAAAAACCTCGAAAATTCGAGGTTTTATTATATTAGAATACTTCTGATTCTTTTAATTTTTCTGTATTAGCTACCAATTGCAATTCATCGATAACTTTTTGAATGTTGCCATTCATTGCACCGTCTAAATCGTAAATTGTTAAGCCAATACGGTGATCGGTAATACGTCCTTGTGGATAATTATACGTACGAATTTTTGCAGAACGGTCACCCGAAGAAACTTGCGAATTACGTTTTTTAGCATCTTCGTCTTGTTTTTTAGCCAATTCCATTTCGTACAAACGCGAACGTAAAACGGTTAAAGCTTTGTCTTTATTTTTATGCTGCGATTTTTCGTCTTGACATTGCGCTACTAAACCTGTAGGAATGTGTGTCATACGTACGGCAGATTTTGTGGTATTTACCGATTGTCCTCCAGGACCTGATGAACAGAAAAAATCAATACGCACATCGTTCATATCAATTTGCACATCAAATTCTTCAGCTTCTGGTAAAACCATAACGGTTGCTGCAGATGTATGTACGCGACCTTGCGTTTCGGTTTGTGGTACACGTTGTACGCGGTGCACACCAGCTTCAAACTTTAAAGTTCCGTAAACATCTTCGCCAGTAACTTCAAAAATAACTTCTTTATATCCACCAGAAGTTCCTTCGCTTACATCAACCACAGATGTTCTCCAACCTTTATTTTCGCAAAATTTGGTATACATTCTAAACAAATCTCCTGCAAAAATAGAAGCTTCGTCACCACCGGTTCCGGCACGAATTTCAACCATTACGTTTTTAGCGTCTTCAGGATCTTTTGGGATTAGCAAAAATTTAATTTCTTCTTCTAATTCCGGTAAACGATCTTTTGCTTCGTCCAATTGCATTTTAGCCATTTCAACCATTTCTGCATCAGAACCGTCGCTAATTATTTCGTTAGCTTCTTCAATATTTCCAACAAGATTAATATATTCTTCTCGTTTTTCTACTAAAGCTTTAAGATCTTTATATTCTTTATTTAATTGTACGTAACGTTTTTGATCTGCGATTACATCGGGTTGGATGATTAAATCAGAGATTTCATCAAAACGTTGCTTTACATATTGTAGTCTATCTAACATATTACATGTACTTTGTTCGATTGCAAAAATATAACTTTTTTTTGTGAGTTAAAAATGCTTTATTATAGTTTTAATAAGAAAACCTGATATAAAAAAAATAGCCTGAACTAAATCAGGCTATTTGTATTTATTTTATGCTAATTAAGCTATTTTATTACGTTTTCTATCATTTTCACTTAAGAAAATTTTACGTAAACGAATTGATTTTGGTGTAACCTCAACGTATTCGTCTTTCTGAATATATTCTAACGCTTCTTCTAAAGAGAATTTAATTGCAGGAATAATTCTTGCTTTATCGTCAGCACCTGATGAACGTACGTTACTTAATTTTTTAGTTTTAGTTACGTTAATAACCATATCATCACTACGTGTGTTTTCACCAATAACTTGACCCTCGTAAATATCTTCGTTTGGATCAACAAAGAATTTTCCGCGATCTTGTAATTTATCAATTGAATAAGGAATTGCTTTACCGTTTTCCATAGAAATTAACGATCCGTTGTTACGACCAGCAATTTCACCTTTGTACGGTTGATACTCAATAAAACGGTGTGACATAATTGCTTCGCCAGCTGTTGCAGTAAGTAATTGATTACGTAAACCGATAATACCACGTGATGGAATATTGAACATGATAACCATTCGATCTCCTTTTGGCTCCATAGATAACATTTCACCTTTACGTAATGAAACGTATTCTACTGCACGTCCAGAAAGATTTTCAGGAATATCAATTGTTAACTCTTCAATTGGTTCACATTTTACACCATCAATTTCTTTAATGATTACTTGTGGTTGACCAATTTGTAATTCATATCCTTCACGACGCATCGTTTCAATTAAAACTGATAAGTGAAGAACCCCACGACCGAAAACCATAAATTTGTCGGCAGAATCTGTTTCATGAACGCGTAACGCTAAGTTTTTCTCTAATTCTTTATTTAAACGGTCTTTAATGTGACGAGAAGTTACAAACTTACCTTCTTTACCAAAGAACGGCGAATCGTTAATGGTAAATAACATACTCATTGTTGGCTCATCAATAGCAATAGTTTCTAATGCTTCTGGATTTTCGTAATCAGCGATTGAATCACCAATTTCAAATCCTTCTAACCCAACAACAGCACAAATATCACCTGCTTGTACAGATGCAACTTTACGACGTCCTAAACCTTCAAAAACTTGTAGTTCTTTAATTTTAGTTTTTACAATTTTACCATCGCGTTTTACTAAAGAGATATTCATCCCTTCTTTTAATTCGCCACGTTGTAAACGACCAATTGCAATACGACCTGTAAATGATGAATAATCTAATGATGTAATTAACATTTGAGGCGTTCCGTCTGCATCAACCTTTGGAGTTGGTACATTTTCTAAAACCATATCTAATAATGGCTCTAAGCTGTCTGTTTTTTGTTTCCAATCTGTCGACATCCAGTTATTTTTAGCAGAACCATAAACAACAGGGAAATCTAACTGATCTTCAGTAGCACCTAATTCAAACATTAAGTCAAAAACTTTTTCATACACCTCATCTGGCGTACAGTTTTCTTTATCTACTTTATTAATTACAACACACGGTTTTTTACCTAAGCTAATAGCTTTTTGCAATACAAAACGAGTTTGTGGCATTGGCCCTTCAAAAGCATCAACTAATAAACAAACCCCATCAACCATATTTAAAACACGTTCTACCTCACCTCCAAAATCGGCGTGGCCCGGAGTATCGATAATGTTGATTTTGGTACCTTTATATTGAACAGAAACGTTTTTAGAAGTAATAGTAATTCCTCTTTCACGCTCTATATCATTATTGTCAAGAATTAAATCACCTGAGTTCTCTGCTTCTTTAAACAGATTACAGTGATACATAATTTTGTCTACCAAAGTTGTTTTACCGTGGTCAACGTGCGCAATAATAGCGATGTTTCTAATAGATGTCATATTTTATATTTGAAAGTGCAAAATTAGTAAAAAAATCTTAAGGGCTAAAATGTTATGCATGAAAATATTAAATACAAAAAAAGCTCTCAAGTATTTTTGAGAGCTTTTTGTATATTACATAAACAATTACGCTAATTTAGCAACATGTTTAGTTAATTTTGATTTTAAGTTTGACGCTTTGTTAGCATGAATAATATTTTTCTTTGCTAACTTGTCAATCATAGAAATAACTGTAGCTAATTTTGCAGTAGCTTCTGTTTTTTCTGTAGCTAAACGAATTGCTTTAATAGCATTACGTGTAGTTTTGTGTTGGTATCTGTTTAATACTCTTTTTTTCTCGTTGCTTCTAATTCTTTTTAAAGCTGACTTGTGATTTGCCATTTTTTCTGTAATTTAATTGTAAAGTTATAATATAAACTATTAGTTAAATAAAGAAAAACCTCCCACAATTGCACTTTTATAAAAATTTAGATACTATAAAAATACTTTCACTTTGGTTTTAACTAATAAAATATTCCCAGAGACACTTGTTAATATTTTATAAAACTTATTTACAACTAATTTTGTAGCCCGTAGGGGAATCGAACCCCTCTTGCAAGAATGAAAATCTTGAGTCCTAACCGATAGACGAACGGGCCAAAAATAAAACATTATTTGTTAATAAACAAATTGTAGCCCGTAGGGGAATCGAACCCCTCTTGCAAGAATGAAAATCTTGAGTCCTAACCGATAGACGAACGGGCCAATAAATTGGCGCTTCAATAAATAAACTAGTAGCCCGTAGGGGAATCGAACCCCTCTTGCAAGAATGAAAATCTTGAGTCCTAACCGATAGACGAACGGGCCAATAAATTGGCGCTTCAATAAATAAACTAGTAGCCCGTAGGGGAATCGAACCCCTCTTGCAAGAATGAAAATCTTGAGTCCTAACCGATAGACGAACGGGCCAATAAATTGGCGCTTCAATAAAAAACTAGTAGCCCGTAGGGGAATCGAACCCCTCTTGCAAGAATGAAAATCTTGAGTCCTAACCGATAGACGAACGGGCCAGTAAATTGGCGCTTCAATAAAAACTAGTAGCCCGTAGGGGAATCGAACCCCTCTTGCAAGAATGAAAATCTTGAGTCCTAACCGATAGACGAACGGGCCAGTAAATTGCTTGTTTTATTGCGGTTGCAAAAGTATTGTTTTTTTTTGAATTTACAAACTTTATTTTACAACGTCAGAATTTTCTCTGATTGCGAGTGCAAATATCGAAATATTAATTTAATCCACAAACATTTTTTTCACTGTTCCGTTAATTTAATTACAATATTTCTCATTTTCAAAAACATAGCTATTATATTTTTTTGAAATATATTTTTAAAAATAAAAAAAGCGAGAAAAAACCTCGCTTTTTTATGATATTCTGTTACTTGTTTTAATATGCTTTTGCAAATAAAACACGTTTATTAGAAGGTTTTCCTGTTAGGATACAAACTCCTTCTTCTTCTTTCTGATCTAACGGAATACAACGAATAGTTGCTTTGGTAAGATCTTTAATTTTCTCTTCGGTTTCTGGTGTTCCGTCCCAATGTGCTAAAATAAATCCGGTTTTGTTTTCTAAAACATCAACAAACTCATCCCAAGTATTAACTTCGGTAATATGTTCATTACGGAAATTTAAAGCTTTAGTATATAAATCTGATTGAATAGTTTCTAGCAGGTTTTTAATGTATTCTTCAATACCTTCTTTAGCCACAACTTCTTTAGTTAAGTTATCGCGACGAGCTAATTCGTACGTTCCGTTTTCTAAATCTTTCGGTCCTATAGCTAAACGAATTGGCACGCCTTTTAATTCGTATTCATTAAATTTAAAACCAGGTTTTAAGTTGGTACGGCTATCATACTTAACAGATATACCATTTTTACGTAAGTTTTTAACCAATTCGTTTACCTGAGCAGAAATTTCATCTAATTGTTCATCTGTTTTATGAATTGGTACAATAACTACCTGAATTGGAGCCAAGTTTGGTGGTAAAACTAATCCGTTGTCATCAGAATGCGTCATGATCAACGCCCCCATTAAACGCGTAGAAACCCCCCAAGATGTACCCCAAACGTATTCTAATTTACCTTCATTGTTTGCAAACTTTACATCAAATGCTTTTGCAAAACTTTGTCCTAAAAAGTGAGAAGTTCCTGCTTGTAAAGCTTTCCCGTCTTGCATTAAAGCTTCAATAGTATAAGTTTCATCAGCTCCAGCAAAACGCTCTGTTTCAGTCTTTGCTCCTTTTACAACCGGAATTGCCATAAAATCTTGCACAAAATCGGTATAAACCTGATGCATTTGTTGCGCTTCTTCTAAAGCTTCTTGCTTGGTTGCATGCGCTGTATGCCCTTCTTGCCATAAAAATTCGGCAGTACGTAAAAACAAACGCGTACGCATTTCCCAACGCACTACGTTAGCCCATTGGTTAATTAATAAAGGTAAGTCGCGATATGAACTGATCCATTTTTTATAAGTAGGCCAAATAATTGCTTCGGAAGTAGGACGTACAATCAATTCTTCTTCGAGCTTAGCATTCGGATCTACAATTAGTTTTCCTTTATTGTTTTCATCGTTTTTTAATCTATAATGAGTAACAATAGCACATTCTTTAGCAAATCCTTCTGCATTTTTCTCTTCAGCTTCAAACATACTTTTGGGCACGAATAAGGGGAAATAAGCATTCTCATGCCCCGTTTCCTTGAACATTTTGTCTAATTGCGCTTGCATTTTTTCCCAAATTGCATAGCCGTATGGTTTAATTACCATACACCCACGTACACCTGAATTCTCAGCTAAATCTGCTTTTACAACCAGTTCATTATACCATTTAGAATAATCTTCTGATCGTTTCGTTAAGTTTTTACTCATTTATATAATATTTTTGGCATAAAAATTGTTTAACTTTATACCGTAATAACTAAATACAAAACTAACTAATTTTTAGATTTTTCAACAATTAAAAGATATCAATATGCAAAAAATATACTTCAATAAACGAAAAATTGGGTTTGCAGCTTTATTATTGGGAGGAATTGGATTGTTAAGCTCATGTGCATCGTACCAGAATAATTCGTATTACGATCAAGATGGCATTTACAATTCAAACCCTGAATCAAGTTACGGGCAACGTATCCGTGTACAATCTACACAAACTCATGATCCAAATTACGACTACAACAAATACCAAGATTATTTTGCAGAAGGCAAAGGTGATTTTACTGTTTTTACCGATACAGATAATTTTTCGTCAGAAAATCCTACTACAGCTGCATATAACAATGCCGGTTATGTAGATTATTCTCAAAACGAAACTTTTGCCGAACGTTATGGGTCTTTCGGACAAAACTCAAGCAGCGTTACTGTTAATTTTTACAATAATGGTTATGGATATGATCCATATTGGGGTAACTATTACGGCGGTTACTATGGTAGCTATTGGGGATGGAGACGCCCTTACGTAGGTTTATATTTTGGTAGTCCTTATTATTATAACAATTGGTATGGTCCGTCTTGGGGATGGAATTACGGGTATGGCTACGGTTATGGTCCAGGATATTATGGTGGTTACTATAACCCGGGATATTATGGCGGTTATTATGCACCTGCACGACCAGTAGTTAGAGGGCAAGGGCAACGTAATGGTGTGGTAAGAAACAATGCTTATGCGCCAAATAACACATCAGGTAATCGTATTGGTGTTATTAGAAACTCATCTAACAACAACGTTAGCGGACGTCCTAACAATCCGAGTTCAGGAACCCGTCCTGTAAACACTAACAACAACGGTGTAAACAGAGTACCAACAGACAGATTGAACAACGGAAATAGACAAGCTATATTAAGAGATCCTAGCAATATTAACCGTGCAGCAGTTCACGAACGTGCAGCTAGCGCTCGTAATAACAATACGATTAGAAACAATTCTAACGGAGCAATTAACAGACCTAGTGCACCGGTAAGAAATAACAATTTCAACAATAACCGTGGTTCTAACAACGCTATTCAAAGAACACCATCTAACAACAACTTTAATAGAAGTGCAGCTCCTAGCAGACCATCAATGTCAGCTCCTTCTCGTGGAAGCATGGGTGGAGGTGCTCGTGGAGGATCATCTGGTAGCGTAAGACGATAATAGCCTGAAAACTAATAGTTTTAAAAACATTATTTATGAAAAAATATTCTTTTATAATAGCTTTACTTTTAGGTGCTAGTAATTTAACACAGGCACAATCAACCGTACCGAGAGATGGTTTAAGATATAGCAACACCGATTTAAACGGGACCGCTCGTTTTAACGCTATGGGAGGTGCTTTTGGTGCAGTTGGTGGAGATTTATCTGCAATTAGCATCAACCCAGCAGGATCTTCATTCTTTAACAACAACCAAGCAGCGATTTCATTAAAGTATTCGAATAACCAAAATAAAAGTACTTATTTAGGGAATCAGGAAAATAAAAATTCTTCTTTGTTCGATTTAAATCAAGCAGGAATTGTTTTTGTTTTTTCTAACCCTGAAGCAACTTTAAACAAATTTGCTTTTGCAGTTAATTTTGAAAACCAAAGTAACTTTAAAAATAAATTCAACTTTGGCGGAAACAATACAAATTCTGACATTAGCGATTACTTTTTGTACTACGCAAATGGCGAAAACGGTTTAGGTGTTTTTCCGTTAAATTATGCTACTGATTATAATTTCGGATATTTCGGAAACTTTGCTGACCAACAAGCTTGGCTTGGATATAATTCATACATTTTAGATTATGATGGTAGCCAATATTTTTCAAATATACCTATAGGATCAGGTATTGTACAAACGCAACAAAAATATGTAAACCAACGTGGGTATAATTCTAAATTACAATTAAACTTTTCAGGAGCGGTTAAAGACAAATTCTTTTTCGGAATCAATTTAAATCCGCATTTTACCAATTATGAAAAAAACTTCAGTATTTCAGAACATAACTCAGGTTTTTACCCAAATAGTATTACTGTAAACGATGTAATTTTTGACAATTATGTAGCAACAACAGGTGGTGGTTTTAGCTTAGATTTAGGAGCAATTTATAAAATAACAGACAATGTTAGAATTGGTGCTAGCTACGCATCGCCAACTTGGTACCGTTTAACAGACGAAACCAGACAAGGTATTTACACAATTAGAACTGAAGAAACAGATCCGAACAAATTTATATCAAACTCATTGTATCCAAATGTTACAACGGTTTTTGAAAGTTACAACTTTAGAACAGCAGGTAAATTTACAGGTAGTATTGCCGGAGTTATTAACAACCGATGGGTTTTAAGTGGTGATGTTTCGGTTTCAGATTATAGTAAAATGCGCTATAGCACAAATGGATTTGAAAACATTAACGAGTTTTACAAAAACAACTTAGATACAGCGTTAGAATATCGTGTTGGTACCGAGTATTTAATTGGCAATGTTGCCTTACGTGCCGGATACCGTTTTGTTGAATCGCCATATAAAAAAGATGTTTACGCACCTACTGGAGATACATCATCAATTTCCGGAGGTATTGGATTTAATTTTGGAAGTAACAAGTTAGATTTATCATACTCGTACACAGACAGAAAATTCTCAGAAGAATTTATTACCAGTGCAAACGCAAACGCGGCAAGCATTAAAAATATAAACAACGCGGTGTCTTTAACATACACCATCAATTTCTAAAAATAAAAAAGTCAGATAATTATCTGACTTTTTTATTTTAAAACCGGCAAACATTTGTAACTCAGCAGTTAAAAACGTAATTTTGCAAGCTCTTACAATGAATTGAGTTATAAAACTATGAGAACCAAGTCTTTAAAAAAAAATAAAATAAACGTAATCACTTTAGGATGCTCTAAAAATGTTTACGACAGCGAAGTGCTAATGGGGCAGCTTAAAGCTAGTGGAAAAGATGTTGAACATGAAGCTCCTGCAGATCGCGAAGGCAATATCATTGTAATAAACACCTGCGGCTTTATTAATAATGCAAAAGAAGAATCGGTTAACACCATTTTAGAATATGTTGATAAAAAAGATCAAGGTATTGTAGACAAAGTTTTTGTTACCGGATGTTTGTCTGAACGTTACAGACCTGATTTAGAAGCAGAAATTCCAAACGTAGATCAATATTTTGGTACTACCGATTTACCTTTATTACTTAAAGCACTTGGTGCCGATTATAAACACGAATTACTTGGTGAACGTTTAACTACAACACCAAAAAACTACGCCTATTTAAAAATTGCTGAAGGATGTGACAGACCGTGCTCTTTCTGTGCAATTCCTATTATGCGCGGTAAACACGTGTCGCAACCTATTGAAAAATTGGTTAAAGAAGCCGAAACTTTAGCTAAAAATGGAGTTAAAGAACTTATTTTAATTGCGCAAGATTTAACTTATTACGGATTAGATTTATACAAAAAAAGAAATTTAGCCGAACTGTTAGAAAACTTAGTAAAAGTTGAAGGAATTGAATGGATTAGATTGCATTACGCCTTCCCTACCGGTTTTCCAATGGATGTGCTAGATTTAATGGAGCGCGAACCAAAAATCTGTAATTATATTGACATTCCGTTACAACACATTTCAGACAGCGTATTAAAATCAATGCGCCGCGGTACAACTTACGAAAAAACAACGCAGCTATTAAAAGATTTTAGAAAAGCAGTTCCTGGAATCACGATCAGAACAACATTAATTGTTGGTTATCCTGGCGAAACGGAAGAAGATTTTGAAATTTTAAAAAACTGGGTTAAAGAAATGCGCTTTGAACGATTAGGTTGTTTTGCATATTCTCATGAAGAAAACACGCATGCATATAACCTTGAAGATGATGTTCCGGAAGAAGTTAAACAAGCGCGTGCAACTGAAATTATGGACATTCAGGCACAAATTTCGTGGGATTTAAACCAAGAAAAAATTGGACAAACTTTTAAATGTATTATTGACAGAAAGGAAGGACAATATTTTATTGGTAGAACTGAATTTGATTCGCCCGATGTAGATAACGAAGTTTTAATTGATGCAAGTAAGTTTTATTTAAAAATGGGTGAATTTGCTAACATTAAAATATTTGATGCAACAGAATTTGATTTATACGGAGAACCCGTAACCGAATAAAAAAAAGAACTGCTAAATAGCAGTTCTTTTTTTGTTTTATAAAATTAAAAGCAATTCGGTTTCTCGTAATTTTTGCATCGGTTTAGAAAACCAAAACAGTTCAAAATCTTCATTTTCAACTTCAGTAGTAAACTGTTTTTTTAACGTTTGTAACGTTACAACTTGTTTGCTGTTTAGTTGATGAACCAGCCAAACACCAAATTCTTTATCTAAAATTAATTGTTCGTACAAATCAACGCCATGAATATCTAAAACAATATTTTCAAAAACGCGGCCTTTTTTGTTTTTCGTTTGAACCGAGTACGTTATGGGCGATCCGAGCCATAAAACTTTTTTATTCAAACTCAATTTAAAATCAAGTTCAGGGTTTTGTATGGCATTAAATAAAAAATCGGGATCAATTTTAGTTTTCGGTATTTTAAAATCAAACCATTCTTGCAAATCAAAATCAAAACATTGCCCATGCATGTAATTGTACAGCGCTTTTTTTAGTCCGAACGAAAATTTATCATGATTTAACTTTGTTTTGTCTTGAAAAGCAACGTCGTTATTAGCAAAACTAATTGGTTTTAAATCGGGTAAAACACCAAAAGCTTCCGGGTTTTGACCAATTGGGCTGTGTGCAGTTAAGGCAAATTGATGCCAAAAACCAGATTGTACAATTCCGAGTTCGAACAACTGACGAACCATTTCAAGCGAATCAACGGTTTCTTGCACCGTTTGCGTAGGATAACCGTACATTAAATATGCATGAACCATAATGCCCGCTTGGGTTAAATGGTTGGTTACTTGCGCAACTTGTTCTACCGTAACGCCTTTTTTAATTAAATCTAACAAACGGTCTGAAGCAACTTCTAATCCGCCCGAAACGGCAATGCAGCCCGAAGCTTTTAAAAGTAAACACAAATCTTTAGTAAAACTTTTTTCGAATCGAATATTGGTCCACCACGTAATTACCAATCCGCGGTTTAAAACTTCTAAAGCAAATTCGCGCATTAAAGCTGGCGGTGCAGCTTCATCTACAAAATGAAATCCGTATTCGCCCGTTTCAGCAATAAGTTGCTCCAACCTATCTACCAAAATTTTGGCAGCAACGGGTTCGTATATTTTTATGTAATCTAAACTTACATCGCAAAAGGTACATTTTCCCCAATAACAACCGTGCGCCATGGTTAACTTATTCCATCGGCCATCGCTCCATAAGCTATGCATCGGATTGGTAACTTCGATAACCGAAATATATTGATCTAAATGTAAATCTGAATAATCGGGTACGCCACAAGCTGCCATTTTATAATCTATTCTTTTTGAATTGTTTACATAAACAACTGCATCATTTTGCAGCAAAAAAGTACGTTTTAACTCAGTACCTTTTCCTGAAATGTAATCTAAAAGCAATTCGTTTGGCAATTCGCCATCATCTAAAGTTATATAATCAATAAATTCAAAAACACGCACATCGGTTAAATCGCGTAATTCGGTATTTGGAAAACCACCACCTAAAGCAATTTTTATATGAGGATGCATTTGTTTAATGTATTTGGCGCAAGCAAAAGCACTAAACAAATTACCCGGAAACGGAAGACCGAAAAGCCAACAACTTTAGGTTGTTGCGTGGTAATAATTTGTTCTAATTTTTGAATAGTAAGTTGATTGATGAAAGATAAGGGCTTGTTTAAGGATTGATACAGCTCGTCAAAGCTATTAGCACTGCGCCCTAAACGTTCGGCATAGCGCGAAAATCCAAAATCAGGATCTATGCATTCTTGTATCAAATCAGAAATATCTTCTAAATACAAGGTTGCCAAATGTTTGGCTTTATCTTGGTTGCCCATTAAACCAAATGCATAATCTAAATCGGCAACGGCATTAAAACGCGAAGCTTCGGGTAAAAACTTTCCTTGGTTTATTAATCGGGATAAATTGGGGTTTTTACCTTGCAAAAAACGAATAACCGCATCAATCGTATTTAAATAATTGTTTTGTAAGGCCAAAATACGTTGTGCATTTTCAGACAACGTGCTTACATCATTTTTTTCTCGAATAGCATCAAAAACCGTTTGCAATCCGTTTTTAGAAAAAATTTCTAAAATAACCTCAATACCTAAATCAGCCTGAAAACAACTAATATTTAAGGTGTTAAAAAATCCTTTTAAATAAACGGTTCCGGGATAAGGCGTATTAAGTTGTGTGAATGGCGGGGTTATTAAAACAATATCTTTCAACAGGTAATTTTTTAAAACTGCAAAGTTACTGCAAAAAAACCAATGCCTATTACAAATAGATTGATAATATAAATTAAGTGTTTAAACTATTATAATTTGTATTTTTACGAAAAAATGAAACATGCTTGTAGATATAATTAACCCCAAAGATTCTGGTTATTTTTCTAAATTAATGTTAGATTATTTAAGTGACGACAAAGCTGTTCAGCCCTTATATAACCGATTTCCTACGTTAGCTAATTTTAAAGATCAGATTACAGAAAAAGCAGCAAATTACACGGCACAAGATCGTGAAATTTTAGTGCGTGCTATTTCTCAGCAATATAAAAACCAACCAACAAGCGATTTAACTTTAAACAACATTAAAAAGTTAGCGCTAAGCAATACGTTTACCATTACAACCGGGCATCAATTAAACTTGTTCACCGGACCGGTATATTATATATATAAAATTTTATCGGTTATTAATTTGGCCGAACAACTTGCTGAAAAATACCCAGAAAACAACTTTGTACCTGTTTTTTGGATGGCAACCGAAGATCATGATTTTGAAGAAATTAATTATTTTAAATTTCGAGATAAAAAAATAAAATGGTCAAGTAATCAAAAAGGACCGGTTGGCCGTTTTGAAACCGAAGGTATTGAATTATTACTTGCTAGTATTAAAAGTGAATTCGGAATTAGTCAAAAAGCACAGCATTTAATTGAATTATTCACAAAAGCTTACACAGAACACAATAACTTATCGGCTGCAACGTTTTTTCTTACAAACGAATTGTTTAAACAATTTGGTATTGTTGTAATTGATGGCGATGATGCAATTTTAAAAGCAAATTTTAAACAAGCAATTCAAACAGAATTAGTTCATAATGTTTTGCATCAAAACATAACGCAAACTTTACCGCTGTTGCAAGCGTATCATGTACAAGTTAACGCGTGAAATAAATCTATTTTATATAGATAATGGCATCAGAGAACGTATTGTAAAAGAAAATGAAACTTATAAAGTTTTAAACACAACCTTACAATTTACTGAAGCTGAAATTTTAGAATTGGTAGCAAACGAATCCGAAAAATTTAGCCCAAATGCTATTTTTAGACCCGTATATCAGGAAACCGTTTTACCAAACCTAGCTTACATTGGCGGTAGCGGAGAATTAGCTTACTGGTTGGAACTAAAATCAAGCTTTGAAGTATTGCAGCTAACGTTTCCTATTTTGGTACATCGCGATTCGGTATTATTAGTTACTGAAAAACAAAATCAAAAACTACAAAAGCTAGATTTAAATTATAAACAATTGTTTTTAAATGATGCGGATTTAAGCAAAACCATCATTCAAAAATACTCAACTAACTTATTAGATTTTGCAGGTTTAAAAAGCCAATTGCATAAGCAATTTGATTTGTTACGAGAAACCGCTATTAAAACCGATAAAAGCTTTGAAAACGCATTATATGCGCAAGAAAGAAAACAAGTTAAAGGATTAGAAAACTTAGAAAAAAAGCTATTAAGAGCCGAAAAGAAAGTTTTAAAAGACAAAACTGATCGTGTATTTATTGAAAAAGAAATCTTGTTTCCGAACAAAAGTCTGCAAGAAAGAACACAAAACTTTGCAGAATTTTATTTAGATAGCGAACCTGATTTTATTGTAAATCTCAAAAAACACATTAATCCTTTAGAAATTGGTTTTAAAGTGATTCAAACCTAACGGTTTGAAATAAAATTAAAATGTAATGCCCTCATAAATTCATAAAAACCAATTTCAATGAAAAACCTATATTTTAATTTACTATTTCTAGTAGTTTGTGTTACAACAAACGGATTTGCACAAAAATTCACAACCTTTAAGCCCGAAATGATTTTAGTTGAAGGCGGAACTTTTTTAATGGGTTCTAAAAAAGGAGAACCTCATGCAGAAAAAGATGAGATGGAAGCTCGTGAAGTTTCGGTACCAAGTTTTGAAATGAGTAAATATGAAGTTACGGTTTATGAATGGAGCACTTTTATAAAAGCACATAAAAACATGAAAATGCCGCCTGCACAGCGTTGGGGCTTACATGATGATTTTCCGATTACCAATGTAACCTGGGAAGATGCCATTTGGTTTTGCAATTGGTTAAGTACTAAAAATTTTTTGCAACCGGTTTATTCTATAAAAAACGGACAAATTTTTTGCGATTTTACTAAAAACGGGTATCGCTTACCAACCGAAGCTGAATGGGAATATGCTGCCCGAGGCGGAAACGCATCTAAAGGACATCCATATGCAGGAAATAAAAATTTAGATTTAATTGCTTGGTATGGTAAAAACTCAAATAAAAGTCCTAGAACAGTAGGTACAAAAATGCCCAATGAATTGGGTTTATATGATATGACTGGAAACGTTTGGGAATGGTGTTGGGATTATTATAATGAATTGTACTATTCGTACGGAGAAGATGACAATCCTAAAGGACCAGAAAAAGGAGTTAATCGCGTTTTACGTGGCGGAAGCTGGGATACCATGGGGCCATATTTACGAATTGCAAACCGTTCGGGCGTACCACAAACGGATGCAAACGGATATTATGGCGTACGTGTTGTAAAAAACTCAAAAAAGTAAAAAATCATTCTTAATTATTGCAAGAATAGCTTACTTTTGTAAACTAATAAAAAAATAAAAAATGGCAAGTAATAGAACTTTTACAATGATTAAACCAGACGCTGTTGAGGCAGGTCATATTGGTGGTATTTTAAACATGATTACTGAAGCTGGTTTCAGAATTGTTGCAATGAAGTTAACACAATTAACAGTTGCTGATGCACAAAAATTTTATGAAGTTCACGCAGAAAGACCTTTCTATGGTGAATTAGTAGAATTTATGTCAAGAGGTCCAATTGTTTCTGCAATTTTAGAAAAAGATAATGCAGTAGAAGATTTTAGAAAATTAATTGGTGCTACAAACCCAGCAGAAGCTGCAGAAGGTACAATCCGTAAAAGATACGCTAAATCTATTGGTGAAAATGCTGTTCACGGATCTGATAGCGATGAAAATGCAGCTATTGAAGGTGCTTTTCATTTTGCAGGTAGAGAGCAATTCTAAGCCAAAACATAATATTAAAAAAACCGATTCAAAAGAATCGGTTTTTTATTTTGTATTAACGTAAAACAATGTCTTTTATAATGTTTTCGCCCAACTCTTCGTTTAACATGGTTATCATTTTTTGACGTCCGTAACTTAACTCAGAACGAATAATTGACGAAGTTAATGAAACATAAACCGTGCTTCCTTTTAAGGTAATTGAGCTTGTATAACTATTTACCCCCGGCCCCATAACTTTTTGCCAAGTTTCCTTAATATTTTTAGTGTATAAACCTTTAGATAATTTGGTATTTTGTTTTAAAAAAGTTTTTAAAACTTCGCTTATCGGGCTTTCTACGCTGGCTGTTCTACGGTCGTAATATTTTTTTTCTTTCATTTTATTCTTCCTCCTTTTCTATAACAATAGGAACGAATTTTTTATAACGATAAATAATATCGTTTTCATTTTTAACTGCAAATTCAGTTGGAGAAATTTCAATTACTTCTTCAATCCAAGTTGTATAATCGGTATTATATTTTAAAAAAAGAGAGCCAATAGAATCAATTACTACAAATCGTTCTTCAATACCATTTGTTAAACGCGTTCCGTCAAATTGAGGCATAAACTTTTTGCGAATTCCTTTGTTTAAACCAACCGAATCAATTTCAAAATAATCAATCGTCATGTTAATGCCGTATTCAATAACTTGTCCGTCTGGCATTTTGGCTTGCGCAATTTCCCAATCGCCCGATAAATTTTTTAAATCTGCTTTAGCTGGTTTTGTTGTACAAGCTACCAAAACCAAAGCGGGAAATAAGGTGTAAAATATATTTTTCATGAATAAAAAATTGCTTGTTGTAAATAAAAAAGCTTATCCTAAAGATAAGCTAATTTATTATTTAAAGAACGAATCTACAAATTCGTATTTATTAAAAACTTGTAAATCTTCTATCCCTTCTCCTACTCCAATATATTTAACCGGAATATTAAATTGATCTGAAATACCAATTACAACACCACCTTTGGCAGTTCCGTCTAATTTAGTAACGGCTAAACAAGTAACATCGGTTGCTGCAGTAAATTGTTTAGCTTGTTCAAAAGCATTTTGCCCTGTGGAACCGTCTAAAACCAAAAGTACATCGTGCGGCGCATCCGGAATTACTTTTTGCATCACGCGCTTTACTTTAGTTAATTCGTTCATTAAATTAACTTTATTATGCAAACGTCCGGCTGTATCAATAATTACAACATCAGCATCTTGAGCTACGGCAGATTGTAATGTATCAAAAGCTACAGATGCAGGGTCAGATCCCATTTGTTGGCGTACAATTGGCACTCCAACACGATCTGCCCAAATTTGTAATTGATCAATAGCTGCGGCTCTAAACGTATCGGCAGCTCCTAAAACCACTTTTTTACCAGATTTATTAAGCTGATAAGCCAATTTACCAATGGTTGTAGTTTTACCTACGCCGTTAACCCCAACAACCATAAGCACATATGGTTTGTGGTTTGGAATTTCGAAATCAGTTGCTTCACCATTATTTGATTCTGATAATAAGCCTGCTATTTCTTCACGAAGAATTTGATTTAATTCTTCAGTACCTAAATATTTATCACGCGAAACGCGCTCTTCAATGCGCTCAATAATTTTTAAGGTTGTATTTACCCCAACGTCAGATGAAACCAAAACTTCTTCCAGATTATCTAAAACCTCATCGTCAACTTTAGATTTGCCGGCAACAGCTTTAGAAAGCTTAGAAAAAAACGTTTCTTTTGTTTTTTCTAATCCTTTATCTAAAGTTTCTTTCTTTTCAGAAGAAAATAAACGTTTAAAAAAATTCATAAATACGTATTTATTATAAGTTACAAATATAAGCAAATATTGATGATTCTTTATTGGATAATACAATATCCTACACAAAAAAAAACGATTGAAAAACAGCGCTTTATTTGTGCTTAAAAGGTTTTTACAGAATCTATAGGCGGTTGGTTTACAACCGTAGCTGTGCTATCGGCAGGGCGACGACGGCGTTCTGGTGCTTTAATTTTGGCTACTTCACTTTCTTCCATCAACGTTACATCTTCTTTGTACTTACCGGTTTCTATTTCAAAATCATCAGCAGTACCAACAATACGCATCGGTACGTTAATTAAACCAAATGGTGGTAAGCCCAAACGGAAACCAACATTAATTTTACCATCCATAGTAACTTGCCCTTCTAACTTACCTCTAAAAGTTGCCATTTTCATGGTTACCGGCGTAATGGTCATAACGTTATTTTTAATTTTAGAATGAATGGCGATTTGATTAAAACTTGCTTTTTCTAAATCTTCTGCATCTGCTTTTTTAGCTACATGTTCTAAAATTTTAAAGTTTTTAAATTTAATATCTTCTAATGTTAACGTGCCTTCGCCTTCAATCGCTTTAAAATCAACATCCATATTCTGATCAATGGCGCCTTTTAAGGTATAATCTAAAGAAACTAATCCGTGGGCATCTTTAGCCATAGTAACCATTTGTGCAAAAATCGGAATTTCTGCATATGCGCGTTGAATGTCAAAATTATTTGCTTTAAAATTGGCTTGATAATTAGCTAATAATCGATGCTGAACCGAGTAATCGCCTTGCATGGCAATGTTTGTTCCTGCCATTTGAAAAACAGCGTGAGGCACATCAATTTTACGATCTTTAACCAATAAGGTACCGTCAAAATTATTTATTTTATAAGCATCAAATTCCAATTCGGCAACTTTAGTCGTAATTTTTAAATTTGCTGTGCGTGGCACTCTAAAAACGCTAGGTCCGCGTTGACGGTTTTTAGCATTTGCAACGGGTGCTACAGAATCGGTTCTAATTTCTTGCTTTTCAATCGCATCTTCAGTATAGGTTTGCAGCATCGCCAAAAATGGTTTGGCATCAATATGTTTACTGCTTAAATCTATTTCTGCTTTAAGTTGCTCGTTAGCATCACGTAAATATTTACGATTAAAAATAAAACGTAAAAAATTATGAATATAACCGTTTAAAACTACGTCTGATTTGCCGTAAGTTGCCGTAAAAGCTTCAAAGCGCATACGGTCTTTAAAAAATTTAAATGTTCCGCTTTCAATTTCAAAAGTTTCAGGAAACATCGGGCTGTTAATTTTTACGTTTTTAACCACCAAACGGCCGCCATTTTTTATGTTGCTGAAGTTTTGAGCTACTAAATCTTTTTTAGAACCTTTGGTAATTAAGTTGGTTTCTATAATACCCGAAATTTGCATATCCTTAACCGGTAAAACCTTAGTAAGTTTACCAATATCTAAACTACCCGATGTTTTAATATCATAAAACAAATCGTTTAAGTTATGCACATTTCCTTGAACTTTAAATGGTGATCCGGCAAATAAAAATTCTAAAGGTTCTAAAGTTACATTTAAATCTGCTGCCGAACCTTTTTCACTAGATATGGTTGTAAGCAAGCTTATATTTTCAATAGGAAATTCAGGATATTTTAAAGATTTAATATACCCATCTTTTAATTCAATTTTAGATTTAGAAGCTGGATATTTTTTTTGCGTACGATTTAAAACACCTTGCATGTTAACCGAAACATTTAGTTTACCTTTTACATCTAAGCTATCTAACGGATATATTTTATGAATATCGGCTAAGTTGATTTTAGATTGCAAATTGGTATTTACGGTAAATGGATATAATTTTTTAAGTTCAAAATTACCACGTACGTAATTGTTTATTGCTTCTATATTAATATTAGAAATGATACCCGAAATGTTGTGAATTAAGCTGTCTTTCGCAGTTAATTTTAAATCAAAATTTACGTTTTTAATTGCATCTTCTTTATAAATGTTTTTTAAATATCCGTTTTTAAGATTGGCTGTAAAATTGAATTTAGGAATGCTTTTAAAAATCAACATTTGCTTTTTAAGGCGTTCGTTGTATCCCATTTCGCGCAAATAAACCCCATCAGCATCTAAATTAAGCTGCAATAAACCAGAAATGGTATTTTGGTTTAGGTTTAAAGTTTCTTTAATTCGTTCTAAATCAATAGTTGCGTTAACCTTGGCTTTTAATGCTAACTTTTTAAATCCTTTAGAATGAAAATTGATTTGCGTTTTTTTACCGTCTAAATCAAACGAAAAGTTTTCTAAATCAAATTCCAACTTGTTTATATCCAAATCTTCTATTAAAGCTTTGGCATCAATTTCAATATCTTGCAATGGCTTTTTAATGTTTTTATAAGCCATTGTTCCGTTTTTAATTTGTAAATCGGCTAGCAAAATTGGTTTTGCCGATTGGTTTTGCATGTATTTACCACGTGCTACCAATCTAAAATCAATAGCTCCGGTAATATTCATATCATCGCGCCAATCGTCATAATCGGGAGGAATTAACGAAAACATTTCTTCTAAGGTTGAATTTTTAGATTGCATACGCAAATCAAAATCATAACCGCCTTTTATAAAGGCAAAATAGCCGTTAAACGAAAACGGAAAGTTTTTAATACGAATGTTGTTTTTCTGGAAGGTAAACTTTAATTCTTTCGCATCAATGTTGGTAACAATTTCTGCCGATATAGGTTTGTCGCGTACGTAATCAACGCCATCGGCATTAAAATCGAACGATTTAATTTTTACGTTCGAATTCAAATCAAAATAATCTGCACTTAAATCGCCCGTACCTTTGTAGTTTAAATCGGTAATATTAAAATTTAACGGCGAACTTTTATCGTTGTATTTAATATTGGTTTTGTTAACAATAATTCGTTTAATTTTAAATTCGGTAGCTGTTGTATCGGCAGATTCGGTTGCTTTAATAATATCAAAATTAGCCTTTCCTAAAGAATCTATTTCTAACTGCAAATCTGCCTGATCTAAATAAACCGCATCTAAAATAAATTTACCTTGTAACAACCCCCAAACATTTACGCCAACCGCTGCGGTATTGGCTGTAATTACCTGGTTGCTTTCGGTAAATTTCGGGTTGTTTACTTGCACATCTTTTACGTAAACAATTAAAGCCGGAAAGTACTTAAATACCGAAACGCCAAGCTCATTAAACGAAACTTCGGCATCTAAATATTCATTAGCCATATTTTCGGCTACATCGGTAATTTTATCTTTAAAAAAATAAGGAATTACGGTAACTAGAAGCAAACTGAAAGCAAAAATAGAAACCA
The DNA here is from genome assembly GCF_025919725.1 of Flavobacterium agricola. Classification (NCBI taxonomy): domain Bacteria; kingdom Pseudomonadati; phylum Bacteroidota; class Flavobacteriia; order Flavobacteriales; family Flavobacteriaceae; genus Flavobacterium; species Flavobacterium agricola. Next base: position 1,532,484 of record NZ_CP081495.1, read on the forward strand.
AAGTTATGGCAATAATTTTGCTGATTTTTTTTATTTTAGGATGGATAAACTTCATTAGAACAATTAGGTTAAATCGGATTACTTATTTACGGGTGCTGTTACAAAGTTGTAAAAAAAAGCATCATTTAACAAAGTAAATGATGCTTTTATTCGTTACCTTTTTATTAAGGCATTTGTTTTACTTGTAACGAATCGGTTTTTACGGTTTTAAAAACTGAATCGGTATGCGTGCGCATTTTTTCTTGTTCTAAATCTGATTTTAATTCGCTTTCGCTTGCAAAAGCACCATCTTCTTTATATTTACCAACTTTAATTTTAAAATCATCTGCCGTTCCGGTAATTTTCATGGGTACATTAATTAAACCAAATGGCGGTAATCCTAAACGGAAACCTAAATTAAGGTGCGCATCTAAAGTTACTTGCCCTTCAAGCTTGCCTCTAAAACCGGCCATCTTCATGGTGGTTGGTAAAATGGTAATTACATTATCTTTAATGGTTGTTTTTATCGGAATTTGGTTAAACGGTGCATTTTCTAAATCTTTGGCTTTTGCACTTTTAGAAACCTGATTTAAAAGTTTAAAATTTTTAAACTTAATATCTTCTAAAGTTAAAACTCCACCACCGCTAATTGATTTTAAATCTAAATCGAGGTTTTGATTTAAAGCTCCTTCAATAAAATAATTTAAAGATGCAGTTCCGTACGCATCTTGAGCCATGCTAACCATTTCAGCAAAAATAGGCACTTCTTTATACGCACGCTGAATATCAAAATTTTCGGCTTCTATTTGTGCGGTAATATGCGCCAACTTACGTTGGGTTGCCATGTACGTAAAATCCATAGCAAGGTTTGAGCCAGCCATATCTAATTGCGCTTTATTAATAGCAAGCTTTCTGTTTTTGGCTATTAATTTACCACTAAAGTTTTCTACCTTATAAGCTTCAAATTGCATTTTTTTAACTTGGGCAGTAATTACTAAATCGGCCGTTTTAGGAATCCAGATTACGCCTTTTGAGTTGTTTGCTTTTACTTGTTCTTTAATTTGTGGCGTTATAGAATCTATAACAACCGGAGCTGCTTCCATTTCGTTTCGATATTTATAATCGGTATAAATAGCAAGCATTTCCATAAATTCATCAGCATAAATTAAATTACTTTTTAAAGTAAATTCTGATGCTAAAGTTTGCTTGCTTTCCTTTAAATAATGGCGATTATACAGGTAATGTAAAAAGTTATGAATGTACCCAGATAAAGCCAAATCAGATTTTCCGTAGGCAGCATAAAAATCATCAAAATACAAACGATCTTGATAAAACTTGAATGTTCCGCGCTGAATTTGAAAAGTTTCTGGAAAAATTTTGGCTCCAAATTTTAAATTTTTTGCCACCAATTGCCCACCGTTTTTAATATTTTTAAAATTGCGTTTATCTAAATCGGATTTAGAACCTTTCATAACCAAATCGGTCGAAATGGTTCCGCTCATGGTAACGCCTTTAATTGGAAACAACTTGGAAAGGTTGGCTAAATTAATATCGCCATGCGTTTTAATATCGTAATGAATCTGATTTAGATCGTTCACCGAACCCGAAAGTTTAAATGGCGATCCGGCCAATATAAATTGAATAGGATTAAAACGAATAGCTAAACCTTTTGCCGAACCGTTTGGATTGGAAATGCTGGCTTGAATTTGAATGCTATCCAGCGGAATTTTTGGATATTTTAAATGAACCACCGAAGCGTTTTTTAAAACCAAATCCGATTGTGCTGCAGGATATTTTTTTGCTTTACGATCTAAAATTCCTTTTACATTTAAGTTTACATCTAAATCGCCTTTTAACTGCACGCTATCTATGGGGTAAATGCTTTGAATATCGGCCAAATTAATTTTAGCTTTTAACTTAGAATCAATATGCAAGGGTTTTAATTGTAGCAAATTAAAATCACCACGAATGTAATTGGTAAAAGCTTCAACATTTAAATTGGTAAATTGAGCCGAAATATGGTTTAAAATACTGTCTTTTGCTACAACTTTAGCTTTCATTTCAATATTTTTAAAAGCTTTATTGTATTTTACATTTTTAAAATACCCGTTTTTTAAAGGTTCCGTTTAAGGTAAATTTCGGAATACTGGTTATTACCGTATCAATTTTATTTTTCTGAATTCGAATGCCTTTTGCGTACGTGCCGTTAGCAACTAAATCTAAATCTAATTGTCCTTTAAAAATATTTTTTTGTAGGTTTAAAGTTTGTGTTAACCTATCTAAATCCAAATTGGCTTGAATTTCGGTTTTAAGTTGCATTTTTTGATATCCTTTAGAATAAAAATGCATTTGAGTTTTGTTACCAGCCAAATCGAAAGACAAGTTTTTTAAATCTATTTCTAACTCACTTTTATTTAAATTGTAAATCACCGATTTAAAATCGATGTTGATGTTTTTAAGCGGATCTTTTAATTTTTTATAAGATAGCGAACCGTTGTTTATTTTTAAATCGGCCATTATATATGGCTTTTGCGATCGGTCTTGCATGTATTTACCGGGTAATAATTTCGAACTCAATGCCGCCGGTAATATTTAAAGAATTTTTCCATTCTTCATAATCGGGCGGAACCAACGAAAGCATATCTTCTAACGTTGAGTTTTGAGATTTCATGGTTAAATCTAAATCATAACCATCTTTTATAAAAGAAAAATAACCGTTGAAGGAAAAAGGAAAGTTTTTAATTTTGATGTTGTTACGCTCAAACTTAAACTTTAATTCTTCGGCATCAATTTCGGTAACAATTTCTGCCATTATTGGTTTATCTTGTACATAAGGCACATTATCAGCACTAAAATCAAAAGATGAAACGGTTAATGTAGAATTTAAATCGAATGCTTTGGCGCTTAAATCACCTAATCCTTTATAATTTAAATCATCCATTTTAAAAGTTAATGGAGCGCTTTTATCGTTGTACTTGATATTGGAATTGTTAATAACGATTTGACGGATTTTAAATTCAGCATCCGAACTTGTAGCTGTTGTATCGGTGCTGGGTTTTAAAATATTAAAATTTGCAACTCCAAGCGAATCAACTTCTAAATTTAAATTTGCTTCGTCAATAAAAATGGCATCTAAAACAATTTTACCTTTTAGTAATTCGTGAAAATTTACACCAACTGCGGTTGTTTTAATTTCTGCAACGGTTTTGGCATCAATAAACTTTTCGTTTTCAATTTTTAAATCTTTTACATAAATAATAATTGCAGGAAAATATTTAATAATTGAAATACTAAACTCATCAAATTTTACAGTACCATCTACATGCTGATTAGCAATTTGTTCTACTTTTTGTGTTATTTCGGTTTTATAAACACGCGGAATTACAAATATTACTGCACCAATTAGTATAATTAAGATTAGAAAAAAAATAGCGAAAATTTTTACAATACGTTTTATCATGAATATTAGGTTGCGTTTGTATAAGTAACTTTTTACAAGCCGTTTTAGTATTTTTTGGACATAAAAAAACCCAACTAAAAGTTGGGTTTTTAATTTATTGTTTGGATGTTATTTTTCCATATCAACTAAATTCGCTTCAGCAACTTTTTTATAAGTTCCGTCTACTAATTTTGTACGAATTGCTTCGAAAGCAGCCAACGTTTGGTCAATATCTTCAAACGTATGTGACGCTGTAGGAATAACGCGTAATAAAATAATTCCTTTTGGAATTACTGGATAAACCACAATTGATAAGAAAATACCGTAGTTTTCTCTTAAATCGTTTACCATTACCATTGCTTCTGGAATAGAACCTTCTAAGTAAACCGGCGTAACGCATGTATTGGTATCTCCAATATTAAAGCCACGATCTTTTAATCCGTTTTGGATGCGGTTTACGTTATCCCATAATTTGTTTTTTAAATCTGGATTAGAACGTAATAAATCTAAACGTTTTAAAGCTCCTTTTACTAAAATCATTGGTAATGCTTTAGCAAACATTTGTGAGCGTAAGTTGTATTTTAAATAATCAATAATATCTTGATCTGCAGCAACAAAAGCACCGATTGATGCCATTGATTTAGCAAAAGTTGAGAAATAAACGTCAATTCCATCTTGTACGCCTTGTTCTTCACCTGCACCTGCTCCTGTTTTACCTAAGGTACCAAATCCGTGTGCATCGTCAACTAATAAACGGAAATTGTATTTTTCTTTTAAAGCTACAATTTCTTTTAATTTACCTTGTTGCCCACGCATACCAAAAACTCCTTCAGTAATTACTAAAATACCTCCGTTTTGTTCTTCGGCCATTTTAGTTGCACGTTGTAAGTTTTTTTCTAAAGATTCTACATCATTATGTTTGTATGTAAAACGTTTACCCATGTGTAAACGAACCCCATCAATAATACAAGCGTGAGAATCTACATCGTAAACAATTACGTCATTTTTAGTTACTAAAGCATCAATAGTAGAAACCATTCCTTGGTAACCAAAGTTTAACAAATAAGCAGCTTCTTTGTGTACAAAAGCAGCTAATTCTTTTTCTAATTGCTCGTGCCAATTTGTATGTCCAGACATCATACGTGCGCCCATTGGATAAGCAGCACCATATTCAGCAGCAGCTTCAGCATCCGCTTTTAAAACTTCTGGATGCGTAGCTAAACCTAAATAATCGTTGATTGACCAGTTTAATACTTCTTTACCTTGAAAAGACATTCTTGGTCCAAGTTTTCCTTCTAATTTAGGAAATACAAAATATCCTTCAGCTTGTGAAGCCCATTTTCCTAATGGACCTTTATTATCGTGAATTCTTTCAAATAAATCTTTAACCATAATATGTAAAGTTTTTAGTGCTTTTTAAAACGAGACAAAGGTAGTTAAAATTGATAAAATTTCATAATTATAATAGCAATTTGGTTGGGAGTTTTAAAAGATTTCTTATTAAAAAATGACTTTTATCGGGTTTGACAACCATTTTTATATTAAAAAACTCTTAATTTACTAAAACATTAATCTATATTAACTAAAAATACCAATCTATCGTTTTAACTTTGTATAAATAATTAAACGAAAAATAAAAATGAATATATTAGTTTTTGGAGCTAGTACAAGCAAAACATCTATCAATCAGCAATTAGCAATTCATGTAGCTAATAAAATTGAAAATGCAACTTTAAACATTATTGATTTAAACGATTTTGAAATGCCAATTTACTCGTTTGATCGTCAGGCGGCAGGTTTTCCTGAGCAAGCGCATGAATTTTTAAGATTAGTGAAAGAAGCTGATGGTATTGTTGTTTCGTTAGCTGAGCACAACTTAAACTTTAGTACAGCTTTTAAAAACATTTTAGATTGGGTTTCTAGAATTGATATGGAGTTTTTAAAAGATAAAAAAATGTTTGTTTTATCTACTTCACCAGGTGGATATGGCGGTGGAAACGTAATGGAAGTTGGTTTAAAGTTTTTTGGATTTGCAAAAGGCGAAGTAGTAGAAAATTACTCATTCCCGAGCTTTTATGAAAACTTTAAAGACAACCAAATTATCAATTCAGAAATTGATGAGATTGTAAACGAAAAAGTAAAAAGCTTTACCAACATTGTAGCAGCAACTTTAGCAAAATAACAAAAAAAGCAACTTTTATAAGTTGCTTTTTTTATGATAAAATTCTAAAAATAATTGTGGATGATTGGTAGTAATCATATCAAACCGATGATTTAAAAAATAATCTAAATCGTTAGTTTCGTTTACCGTCCATGTATTTAAACTTAATCCCAATTGTTGGGCTTGGGCTATATAATCTTCATTTTTTTTGTACCACGAAAATTGGTAATCTATGCCATTTAATCCGGCTTGCTTAACTTCTTCAGGTAATTTATCGCCTTTTAAATAAGCAACATCGTAAGTTGGTAATTGCTTTTTTAAATGTAAAGCAGCTTCCCACTGAAATAAAATAAATTCAACCTGAATAAAATAAGGTTTGTTAGAAAACAACTCAACTACCTTATCAACCATGCGTAAAGTGCGGTTTACACCCAATTCTGATGCTTTAATTTCAAAAATTAATTGGGTTTTATGTTGTGCTAAACCTATTTCTAAAAAATCGGCAACGGTAGGTAGTTTTTCTCCGTTGGTAAGTGAAAATGTTAATAAATCAGAATAGCTATTCTGCTCAATCTTCTTCCCAAAAAAATCATAATCATGATGTACTACCAAAACGCCATCGGCAGTCATGTGCACATCAAACTCGGTAGCACCTACCCCAATTTCAATAGCTTTGGTTAAAGAAGCCAAACTATTTTCGGGTAAATCGAATTCTAACCAAGCACCACGATGGGCAACAATAGGATTATGTAATTTTTGTTTTTGCATACGTACGCATTAAAAATGGTGGACAAAAGTAATCTTAATTTCGAATTAATTCGCACAAATAAATATTAAATATGTAATTAACATGAACTTAGCTATACGATTTAAAAGAATTACTACGTTGTTTATTTAAATAAATACTAGGTTATGATTGATGAAAAGAACACAAATGACGAAAGCGAAACAACAAACGAATCTTTTTTAGACACACCCCATTCTGAATCTGTTTTGGTTATTGAGGAAGAAATTACTGAAATAAAACCTCCGAAACGCAAAAAAGATAAAAAGAAGAAGAAAAAGGCTAAAAAAGAAAAATCGAAATCGCTAAAAAAATCAGTAACAAAAGATTTAAAATCTGAATTAAAAAAAATTAAGCAGCGTCTAAAAAAAATAACCCGATTGCTTAAAAAATAGCTTATTAAAAATACAATGCCGAAAGATTATCTTCAATACGTTGTAAATCGTAAAAGCTAGAATAATAAACTTGTAACAAGGTTTCTTTTTTATTTTTTATAATAAAAAAGTTCCAATTGTTTTCGTTTTCTGCTTCAAATGGTTCGTAATAAACATATGCGTTGTATTTGTAACAAATTTCTCGGGTTTGTAATAGTAATTTATAAAAAGCTACGGTATAAGAAACTGGTACCTGTTTGTTGCAAAAAATGGTATAAATTTTTTGCGTTTCATCTACATTATATGATTCAAACTCAGTTAAAAATTGGGCAGTATTCATAGGTTTTGGATTTTAACAAAAAGAGCAACACCCCGGTTGCTCTTTTTGTTTATTATGAATTAGAAACTTCTGTTTCAGAATCTGTATTTGGTTCGTCTTTTAAAACTTTTTTGGCTACTTTTCCAACCGTTAAACCTTGAACAATGATAGAGAATAGCACAACAATATAAGTAATTTCTAACAACACATCTTTATATTCGTTATATGGAATGGACATTACTAAAGCAATAGAAACACCGCCACGAATACCACCCCAAACCATTGTTATTAAAGATCCGCGTGAATATACACGTTTACGTAAAATAGATCGTAATGGAATTAATATGGAGAATGCACGAGAAAATAACACAATAAAAATTGCAATAACACCTAATAATAATTGTTTTTGTAAATCGGGTAAAACAAGCAACTCAAAACCAATGAATAAGAATAAAATAGCATTCATTACCTCATCAATCAATTCCCAAAACTTACCTAAATAATCGGTAGTTTCGTCGTTCATTGCTACACGTTTTCCGTAGTTACCAATAATTAAACCAGCAATTACCATTGCCAATGGTGATGAGAAATGTAAATTTTTAGCAATTAAAAAACCACCCATTACAATAGATAAGGTAATTAATACAGCAACTTTATAATCGTTACAACGCTTAATTGCTTTAGATGCAGTAAATCCTAAAATGGTACCTAATAAAATTCCTCCACCAGCTTCTAATAAAAATAACTGTGTTATTGAGCCGAAGGTTGCATAAAAGCTAGAATCGGTGGCGATTTTTAAAACCACAGCAAACATTACTACGGCAACCCCATCGTTAAACAAAGATTCGCCTGTAATTTTGGTTTCTAACGATTTAGGTACTTTTGCTTCTTTTAAAACACCTAAAACAACAATCGGATCGGTTGGTGAAATTAATGTTCCGAATAGTAAACAATAAATAAACGGAATTTCTAACCCTAAAATAGGTGCTGCAAAATATAACAATCCGGAAATAATAAATGAAGATAAAACTACCGAAACGGTTGCGTAGGTTAAAATAGGCCATTTCTGGTCTTTTAAATCCGAAACGTTAACATGCAAAGCACCCGCAAAAAGTAAAAAGTTAAGCATGGCACCCATTAGCACTTCATAAAAATCAAAACCTCGAATTAAGGCATAAAGATCGTGGGTTGTATCAGGAAAAAAATCTTCACCAACTAATCGGATTCCAACAGAAACCAACATGGCAATAATCATAATCCCAATTGTTCCGGGTAATTTTAAAAATCTACTATTTAAATAGGCAAAGATTGATGCTAAAACAATAAGCACCGAAAAGGCGTAATATAATTCCATAAATTAATTGTTTCTCAAAAATACAATTTTATTGTTTTATTAAGTTTATTGCAGCTATTAATTTCTTTATTTTTTTACGGTAGGGCGCATATTTTAACGAAATATCTAACCAATTTGCTCGGCTTACATAAGCGCGTTGGTGTGTAAAGGTATTAAAGCCAAATTTACCGTGATAATTACCCATACCGCTGTTTCCGAATCCGCTCAAAGGCAATTTGTTATTAACCAAATGGCTTAGCACATCGTTCGTACAGCCACCACCAAATTGGACTTGAGACAAAACACGATTAATTTCTGCTTTATTAGTCGAGAAAATGTAAAAAGCCAATGGTTTTTCATTATTTTGGTTGTATTGTATTACCTCATCCATATTTTTATACGTAATAACCGGCAATATCGGACCAAAAATTTCTTGTTGCATTACTTCATCGTTCCAACTTACATCGGTTAAAACGGTAGGTTCTACATACAAATCGGATTCGTCGTGCTGTCCACCAAAATAAATAGTACCGCAATTAAGAAAATTAACTAAACGCTGGTAGTTTTTATTGTTTATGATACGAGGAAAATCGGTAGATTGTTGAATATTTTCGCCATAACAACTTCTTATTCTTGCCGTTAAAGCGTGTAAAAATTCATCTTTTTTTGATTCATGAATCCATATAAAATCGGGAGCAACGCAAGTTTGACCGGCATTTACAAATTTGCCAAAAACAATACGATTAACCGCAACGTTTATATTGGCCGATTCAGTAATTACGCACGGCGATTTGCCGCCCAATTCCAAAACCGTTGGCGTTAAAAATTGAGCAGCGGCTTGATGTACAATTTTACCAACTTGAGGGCTACCAGTAAAAAATATAAAATCGAACTTCTGTTTTAAAATTTCAGTTGCTTCAGCAACACCGCCCTGAACCACCTGCACCCAATTTGCATCAAAAACATTTTGTACAATTTGTTGAATAACAGCTGCCGTTTTTGGTGTTAATTCGGATGGCTTTAAAAGCACAACATTGCCAGCAGCAACAGCAGAAATTAACGGTTGAAAGCACAATAAAAAAGGATAATTCCAGGGAGCGATAATTAAAACCGATCCGTAAGGTTGTTTCTGAATATATTCTGACGAAGGAAAATTTAACAAGCTAGCACGTACTTTTTCTGTTTGCATCCATTTTTTTAAATGCTTAATATGTATTTTTAATTCTAAATAAACCATGGCCAATTCGGTCATATAACCTTCAAAAGCTGGCTTTTTAAAATCAGCTTGCAATGCATCTAAAATTGCTTGCTCTCTATTTTCAATTTCGCTTTTTAATCGTTGTAATTGCAACATACGCTGTTTGTACGTTTGAGTACCGCCAGAATAAAAAAAGCTTTTTTGTTTGGCAAGAATAGCTTGATAATTCATAAACATTTTTACTAAATCACGCTTAAATTTAGTTAAAAATCAGCAAATCAAACCCAAATACATCAAAAAACATATCTTTGCGTTATGTTAAGAATAATAGGGAAATTTTTGTTTTTTTTGGGCGGTTGGAAAATTAAAAACAACCTTGATTTATCTCGAATAGATAAATGCGTTTTGGTTTGTGCTCCGCATACATCCAATTGGGATTTTTATTATACCGTAATTGCCTTTTGGCAAATGGGTATTCCGTATAAATTATTTATAAAAGATGCATGGACCAAACCTTGGTATGGTTATTTTATAAAAAAATTAGGCGGAATTGGAGTTGATAGAAGCCAACGCAACAATATGGTAGATTTTGCTGCATCCTTATTAAAAAATAATAGTAAAATGTACTTATTAAATACTCCAGAAGGTACGCGTGGATATGCCGAAAAATGGAAAAAAGGATTTTATTATATTGCTCAGCAAGCAGAAGTACCTATTTTATTAGCTTTTTGTGATTATGAAAAGAAAGAAGCTGGTATTAAAGCCGAGATTACGATTGCAAACAAAAGTTTAGAAGAAGTTTTTCAGGAAATTGAAGCACATTACCAAGATGTAACAGCAAAATATCCGGAATTGTTTAATAAAAAAATATATTAAAAAAGCCTGAATTATTTCAGGCTTTTTTTATTCTGTAAAAACTTCGTAACCAAAACGCAGTAAGGTTAAGCAAACTACAAATAAAAAGAAATAACGTATAAATCCGTTTCCTTTTTTAATTGCTAATCGTGCTCCTAAAAATCCGCCTAGAGCATTACTTGCAGCCATTGGTAAGGCAACGGCCCAAACTATTTTTCCTTTTAGTAAAAACAAGCAAATAGAACCTAAATTTGTAACCAAATTAACCAATTTAGCATGTGTTGATGCGGTTAAAAAATCAAATCCTAATAAAACAATAAATCCTAAAATAAAAAAACTTCCGGTTCCTGGGCCAATAAATCCATCGTAAAAACCAACAACTAACGCTATAATACTGCCGTATATAAATTGTTTTTTTGTGGAAACTTGACGCGCGCTTACCTGACCAAAATCCTTTTTCAAAAAGGTATAAATAGCCAAAAAAACTAAAACAACAAACAAAACGGGTTTCATAAAATCGTTAGGTATCACAGTAAGCAAATGAGAACCAAAATATGCTGCAACAAAGGCTAAAACAGCCATAAGTATAAACAATTTAAGATAAACTTTTACTTTTTTAAGGTATTGCAAAGTTGCTATAAAAGTTCCGCTAAATGCCGGAATTTTTAATGAACCAATTACTGTAGAAATGGCATATTGAGGCAAAAGTAAAATGGCTAATGGCGTTTGTATTAAACCACCACCGCCAACAATGGCATCTACAAACCCGGCTACAAAAGCAGCCAAACATAAAAGAATTAAAACGTATGTTTCCATCGAAAAAAAGGAAAGCTAAACCGAAATGGTTTAGCTTTTATAATATAAATAATTTACTTACTTAATAAGTTACATTCTAACAATATTAGCACCTAAGGCGCGTAAACGTTCGTCAATACGTTCGTAACCACGATCAATTTGATCTATATTTTGAATGGTACTTGTGCCTTTAGCTGTTAGTGCAGCAATTAACAACGAAATACCGGCTCTAATATCTGGCGATGTCATAATAGTTGCTTTTAATTGTGATTTAAAATCGTGCCCCATTACAACTGCGCGGTGCGGATCGCAAAGCATAATTTTAGCTCCCATATCAATCAATTTATCCACAAAAAATAAGCGGCTTTCAAACATTTTTTGATGAATTAAAACATCTCCTTTTGCTTGGGTGGCAACCACTAAAACAATTGAAAGTAAATCTGGTGTAAAACCAGGCCATGGTGCATCTGCAATGGTTAAAATAGATCCGTCAATATCGGTTTTAACTTCGTATCCGTTTGTATGAGCAGGAATATAAATATCGTCGCCACGGCGTTCTAAAGTAATTCCTAATTTTCTAAATGTACTTGGAATCACACCTAAATTTTCCCAAGAAACGTTTTTAATTGTTATTTCGCCACGCGTCATAGCCGCTAAACCAATCCACGAACCAATTTCAATCATATCAGGTAAAATGGTATGCACGCATCCGTTTAAACATTCAACACCTTCAATAGTTAAAAGGTTAGAACCAATGCCCGTTATTTTTGCCCCCATAGCAACTAACATTTTACAAAGTTGTTGTAGGTACGGCTCACAAGCGGCGTTATAAACCGTTGTAACACCTTTTGCTAAAACAGCTGCCATTACAATGTTTGCTGTTCCGGTTACTGAAGCTTCATCAAGCAACATATAAGTTCCTTTTAAACGGCCCTTACTTTCAACGCCATAAAAATGATCTTCACGGCGGTATCTAAATTTAGCTCCTAACTGAATAAATCCTTCAAAATGCGTATCTAATCTGCGACGGCCAATTTTATCACCACCTGGTTTTGGAATATAACCTTTACCAAAACGAGATAATAAAGGACCTACAATCATAATAGAACCGCGTAATGATCCGCCTTCTTTTTTAAAAGCTTCGGTTTCTAAATATTGTAAGTTAACCTCATCGGCTTGAAATGTATATGAATTGGGTGTGTTTTTTTGAATTTTTACTCCTAAATTACCTAATAATTGTATTAGTTTGTTTACGTCAATAATATCTGGAATATTATTAATTGTAACTTTTTCAGGGGTTAGTAAAACCGCACTTAAAACTTGTAAAGCTTCATTTTTAGCACCCTGCGGTTGTACTTCGCCTTGCAAGGGCAATCCGCCTTCAATTTTAAATATTCCCATAGAATAGCACTAAATTACTTTTGTTTTTTGTTGTTGTTTTTATAATAGTTTTTGCTTGAACTACTAGAATTGTCGTTGCCGTTATTTGCATAATTGTTAGCACGGCGATTGTTATTGTTGTGAGAAGATGCGTTTTGGCTGTGTGAATTGCGTGTGCGCGTATATCCTACCTCATTATTTTGTTGTTGCAACACCGAATTTTGATTCAGCTTTGCATTTTGTTTTTTGTTTACTCGAATTAAATTATTGGTTGCCAATAACGAATCTTCAATTTTACGCAAATCAATTGCGCCTTTAGATAATTCGTACATGTGTGCTTCAATAACCGAATCGTCAACCGATTCTTCGTTCCATTTTAAATAACATTTTTTCATGTGATTGGCAATGGACATAATTAAAGCATTTTTCATATCGCCATCTTCCCAATCTTTGGCAACATTAATCATGTTTAAAATGTTGTTTCCGTAAAAACGATATTTAGGTTTGCGTTGCGGATAATCTAATTTTTGAGCGGTGTATTTACTGGTTGTAGGTACGGGTTTTGGATACGGAGAATCTACATCCAATTTAAAATCAGACATAATAAATAACTGATCCCATAATTTATGCTGAAATTCAGGAACGTCGCGTAAATGCGTATTAAAGCTTCCCATAACTTTAATGATATATTGCGCGGCTTGGTTGCGTTGCTCCTTATCTTCAATTTGGATTGCTCGGTTAATATAATCTACAATAATTCTACCATATTCAGGTATTATTAACCTGTCTTTGTTAGAATTATACGACAATTCACTTGGGGTTTCCCTATCTTTAAACATAAATTATGGTAGTAATTAATTATAATGAAATGATGCCTTCTATTTGCGTAAGTTCTAAGTACTTATCAATAATGCTTTGAGAAGATGGCATAATTACACGAATAGAAACGGCAGTAAATTTTCCGGTAGAAGAATTACGAACGTCAATTTTCGCATCGGCACCTTGAAATGAATCTTTAATGGTTTGTACCTTTTCTTCAGAAACGGGTACAATAAATTTAAATAAATAATCTAAAGGCCATTCTGAAGATTTATCTAATTCTTCTTGAAGTCTTTTATAAAAATCTTGTTCGTTTTGATTCATAATGAAAATATTAAAGTGGACAAATATACATTAGTTGGCCTATTATTTAAAGCTAACCCAACATATTTAACGTAGTTTTTTTAGTATTAACCAAATTTTGAGGTATTTTTTATTCAAAAGTCGTAAATTTGCCATTTATTCAAAATACCGTGAACAATAAAATTGTAGTAATTATTGGTGGTCCAGGATCGGGCAAATCAACCATTATAGAATATTTAACGCAAAAAGGTTATTCTTGTTATCCAGAAATATCAAGACAAGTAACTTTAGAGGCAAGAGAACAAGGAATTGATCAATTATTTTTAGAACAACCGTTACTTTTTAGTGAACTTTTACTAAAAGGGCGCATTAATCAATACCAAGCTGCTAAACACGAAGATAGTAAATTTGTTTTTATTGACCGAGGAATTCCTGATGTAATTGCATATATGGATTTAATTGGCGATAGCTACCCAGAAATGTTTACAAATGCTTGTGATGAACATCGTTACGATCATATTTTTTTATTACCACCTTGGGAAGAAATTTATGTTAGCGATAGCGAACGTTACGAAAGTTACGAACAAGCCGTACAAATACACGAACATTTAACTAAAACCTACAGTGGTTTTGGTTATAATTTAATTGAAGTTCCAAAAGATACGGTAGAAGCACGTGTTGATTTTATTTTATCGCATTTAGAAAAATAGTTTTATATTTAACATAGAACATAATTTATAAGTAATTCATGACCAACGCACTCGATGTTTTAAAAAAATATTGGGGATTTGATGAGTTTAGAGCACCTCAAAACCAAATCATTGAATCGGTACTAAACGGAAACGATACCTTAGCACTATTACCTACGGGCGGCGGTAAATCTATCTGTTTTCAGGTTCCGGCATTAATGAAACCCGGTATTTGTTTGGTAGTTTCTCCGCTTATTGCGTTAATTCAGGATCAGATTCAAAATTTAGAGAAAAAAAATATAAAAGCCCTCACTCTTTCTGGGGGCTTATCTTTTACAGATACCAGCAATTTGTTAGATAACTTGCACTTTGGTGGCTATAAGTTTTTATATATTTCTCCTGAAAAATTACAAACCGATTGGATTTTTGAACGCATTCAAAAATTAAACATCAATTTAATAGCGATTGATGAAGCGCATTGTATTTCACAATGGGGACATGATTTTAGACCGGCTTACACACAATTAAAAAAATTACGCGAAAGTTTTAAAAACATTCCCATTATTGCCCTTACGGCATCGGCAACACCAAAAGTGCAAGCTGATATTTGTACACAATTGGATTTAAAAAATGTTGCGGTGTTTAAAAAATCTTTCACGCGAGAAAATTTAGCCTATTTTGTAGTTCCGTTTCAAGACAAACTATACAAAATTCAACAAATACTTACCAAAAACACCGGCACCTCAATTATTTATGTAACAAGCCGAAAAGCTTGCATAGAAATTGCCAATCAATTAAATAGCTTACAATTTAAAGCAACCTATTTTCATGGAGGCATATCACGCCATGAAAAACAAAAAAACATGGATTTATGGTTGCAAAACCAAGTGCAAGTTATAGTTGCAACTAATGCTTTTGGAATGGGCATTGACAAACCCGATGTTAGAACGGTTATTCATTATCATGTACCAGAAAATCTAGAAAATTATTATCAAGAAGCTGGCCGTGCAGGGCGCGACGGACAAAAAGCATTTGCAATTATTTTAAATGCACCGCACGATATAACCAATACCGAAAATCAATTTCTTAGTAATTTACCTACTAAAGATTTTGTACAATTAATTTACAAAAAACTCAATCAATATTTCAGAATCGCCTATGCCGAAGGACAAAATGAAACCTTTACCTTTAGCCTAGAACATTTTTGTATGAAGTACGATTTGCCAATTACAAAAACCTACAATGCCATTCAGTTTTTAGACACGCAAGGCGTAATTTCTTTAAGCAAAGAATTTAACAACCAAGCCAAAATGCAATTTGTTGTACCGAGTAAAGAAATAATTCGTTATTGCAGCATTTATAATGAAGATGCAAACATTGTAGAAAGCATTTTACGCATGTACCCCGGTATTTTTGAGATAGAAATGGCAATTCGTATAGAACATATTGCTGCTAAAAACAACACAACAAACGAAAAAGTTGTTGCCGTTTTAAATAAATTGGCCGAAAAACAAATAGCAGAAATAGATTTAAGCACAACCGATTCTAAAATCACCTTCAATCAAATCAGAGAAGATGAACTAACCATTAATCGCATCGCAAAAAACATAAAAAGGCAAAATCAGGATAAAATTGAACGTTTTGAAGCGATTAAAAACTACATAACCGATGAAACGTTATGTAAAAACAAAATTATTACAGCGTATTTTGATGAAGCTGCAACAGCAGATTGTGGCATTTGTAGCGTTTGCATTGCAAAAAAAGGTAAGAAAACAGATGCAAAATCGATTCGTAATAATATTTTAACCACCATTCAAAAACAACCAAAAACTGCTCGCGAGCTAGAACAAGAATTACAAATAGAAGCCGAGCAATTATTGTCCGAACTTTTATATTTATTAGAAGAAGAACAAATTAAAGTAAACGATAAAAATAAATACCACATATAATGGAAAAATTACGCATTGTGTTTATGGGCACACCCGATTTTGCAGTCGGAATTTTAGATGCAATTCAACAAAGTGAACATGAAGTTGTAGGCGTGGTTACCGTTGCCGACAAACCTGCCGGACGCGGACAAAAAGTAAAATATTCTGCCGTTAAAGAATATGCTTTAGCCAATCAATTACCTTTATTACAACCAACCAATTTAAAAGCAGACGATTTTTTAACACAATTAACCGCTTTACAAGCCAATTTATTTGTTGTGGTTGCGTTTAGAATGTTACCTAAAGTTGTTTGGGCGTTACCAAAATTGGGTACATTTAATTTACATGCTTCATTATTGCCAGAATATCGTGGCGCAGCACCAATTAACTGGGCTGTTATAAATGGAGATAGCCAAACCGGAGTAACAACATTTTTCATTGATAATAAGATTGATACGGGCGAAATGATTTTAAGCGAAGCTACACTGATTGGTCCGAACGAATCTGCTGGCGAATTGCACGATCGATTAATGCATTTAGGCGCTCAAGTTGTTTTAAAAACTTTGCAGTTAATTGCTACTAACAACGTAACAACGCAAAAGCAAGTAGAATCTGCAAACATCAAAACAGCTTACAAACTAAATCGAGATAACTGTAAAATTGATTGGCAAAAACCAGGAATAGCCATTCACAACCAAATACGCGGCTTATCACCCTACCCTGCTGCTTGGTCGTTTTTAGAATTAAATGGTGAAGAATTAAACATAAAAATTTACGAAGCACAATTTATTTCAGAAAATCACGATATAACAACAGGAACAATTATAACCAATAAAAAACAAATAAAAGTTGCGGTATCAGGCGGATTTGTTGAACTTTTAAGTTTACAATTACCCGGAAAAAAACGTATGAAAAGTTACGAAATTTTAAACGGGACAACTTTTAACAGCGAATCTAAAGTATATTAAATCTAAAAAGTGCTTTTTTTGCACGGTTTTTATGTTTTTTTTTAGATTTTGCTTGTGTAATATTTAAATCCGTTTAAATTTGTAGTTATAAAATTTGTTAATCAATCTATCTAATAACTTTATTATGAACAAATCTGAATTAATCGATGCTATTGCTGCTGATGCAGGAATCACTAAAGCAGCTGCTAAGTTAGCTCTAGAATCATTTTTAAAAAATGTAGGAACTACGTTAAAAGACGGTAAAAAAATCTCATTAGTAGGTTTTGGATCATGGTCAGTTTCTGAAAGAGCTGCTAGAGAAGGTAGAAACCCTCAAACTGGTAAAACTATTAAAATTGCTGCTAAAAAAGTAGTTAAATTTAAAGCAGGTGCTGAATTAGAAGCTGCGGTAAACAAATAATTGAAAATACATTCAATAAATAGTTTTATAAAATCTCTCAATTTTTGAGAGATTTTTTTATTTTAAACCGTTTTTTTTTATTAATTTAATTGAAAAATAAATACTTTATGGTTGTTAAAAAAGGAAATGTTTTGATTGCGCAGCCTCAAAGTTCGTGCACTGATATTTTTGATAAAAGTTTAATTTTCATTGCAGATCATCACACCAAAGGCAGCGTAGGTTTTATATTAAATAAACCCTTAGAATGTACGTTAAATGATTTGTTGCCAGAAATACATGCAGATTTCACCATTTATCGTGGCGGACCTGTTGAAGATGAAAATTTATATTTTATACATAAAGTACCGCACCTTATTCCAAATAGCGTAAAAATTTATAAAAACATATATTGGGGCGGTGATTTTAGCACTGTACAACAACTTTTAAACAGCAATGCCTTACAAGACAGCGATATTATGTTTTTTTTAGGTTATTCAGGTTGGGGTGTAAATCAGCTTATGGATGAAATTGAAGAAGAACATTGGTTGGTAAGCCAACAACAAGAAATAAATTTTACCCAAACTTACAACAGCTGGGAGCGTAAAATAAAAGAGCACAACCCAGAAATGGCTTTCTGGATTAATGCTCCTAATAATCCTTCGTACAATTAAATACTTGCGTTTAGTAATTGTAGTACTTTATGTGCAACTTGGGTTGTAAATGTTTTTTTACGGTATTTGGTAATAGGCTGAATACCTTTTATGGCATTGGTTAAAAACAGCTCATCAGCTTTTTGCAAATCAAAAGGAGAAATAGCTCTTTCTGCAATCACAAATTCCGTGTCTTTTTTCAAAATACGTAATAAATGTTTACGTAAAATTCCGTTTAAACAACCGTCGCTTAAAGGCGGGGTTATAATGGTATTGTCTTGTACTAAAAATAAATTGCTATCAATAGCTTCGGCAACATTTTTATTGGTGTTTAAAATAATACAATTATCATATCCATTTTCTTTAGCATAAATTCCTGCTGTTATTTGTACCATTCTATTGGTACTTTTTATGGTAGATAAAAGCTGTGCGTTAATGGTATAATCTTTAAATAACTCTACCTCATACGGCGCATCTGTAATAAAATACGATTCGTTTTCTAAAGGTTGTGCATGAATTAAGTACGAAACCGCATCGGTTTTAGGTACATAAAAACCTTCACTTTCTCTAAAAACAGTAATTCGAATACGATAAGCAGCTGCAGGTTCACAAGTATTAATTAAATTAGTTATTTGCTCGTCAAAAAATTCCATTGTAAAAAACATCGGAATTTCCATTCGCAAAATACGCATCGAAGCCATTAATCTGAAATAATGATCTTCTAAAAATAATATTTTATTTTGACTAACTTTAATTGTTTCAAAAACAGCATCTCCATACAAAAATGCGCGGTTGTGACTGATTGCAAGCCTAAATTCTGATGCAATTTGCCCGTTAAAATTGTACATATTGAACTTATTAGTTTAACAACGCAAATATACTATTTGTAAATTAAACAGAACCTATCACTTGCTTTAAATCTGCAATTTGGTTTTCCCACAGTTGGGCTGCTTCTTTCATATCATCTTCGTAAGCAAAATCAACTACAAATAAAGAAACATCTTTGGTTAATTCATGCTCAATAATACGTAATTCAAAAAAATAATCGGTATCCTGCTCGTCTTCATCTTGCCAACGAAACTTTACTTTTTCGCCAGATTTTTTTGAGGCCAACCTTGCTTTTTCTTCAGATCCGTCCCAAATAAAAGTAAATAATTCTCCTCTAGAATTTACGTTATCAGCAAACCATTCTTGTAATCCTGATGGCGTAGAAATATATTGATATAACAATTGCGGTGACGATGTGATAGGAAATTCTAACTCGTACCTAACTTTTTGTTCCATGTTTTCAAATTTTTTGAAATATATATATTAATTAAAAAATAAAAAAATTTATTCTGTTCTTTTTTTAAATACTTACTTGCACAACAAAAAAAAAGGTTTATATATTTGCACCCGGATTAGGAAACCAACTTTTTAATCTAAGATAAATTATGGCGAGGTAGCTCAGTTGGTTAGAGCGCAGGATTCATAACCCTGAGGTCACGGGTTCAACTCCCGTCTTCGCTACGAAATAAAAAAACCAAATCGATTTAGATTTGGTTTTTTTGTTTTATGTAATTTTAACAACGTTTTTAATACATCCTAATGCAGCAATTTTGCTAACTTCAATATTCCGATCTAAATATTGTTTATCTTCATTTACCAACTTCACATAACCAGATCCTAAATCAGATTTATATACATATCGAATGGTTTGATACGTTTTTTTGGCATCAATATAAATTGATAAAATGTACATTTTTTTGTACTCAATTTGCTTTACGTCAACCGGTACGTTTTGGTACACCACGTAATCACCTATTTCTAAAACAGGTTCCATATTATCGGTTTCAACTTGTGTTGCACCATCACCATCGGTAATTCCGGGTAAGCTTACAAATGTTTTTTGGGTATCTTTTAGTAAATCAGCATCCTTGTTTAGGCATTGTGACAAAGGTAAAAACGGAATTTTATTTTGCTCTTTGCTTTTAACTTCGGGCTCTACCTCAACAATTTTACTTGTCATTTTCTTTTTAGGTCCTTTACCGGTAATTAACCATTCGGGATTAATTTCAGGACATTTATTAAAAACCAATTCAATATCAAACGTATTTCTTGATTTCCAATTCGATAAAACTTGGGGTTTAATTCCTAAAAATTTAGCAAAATCTGCGTTAGTTTCAAATTTATAATGCTCAATCAGCTTATTTATTATATGCGTTTTATTCATATCAGAACTGTAATAATTAATACCAAGATTTTAGAGCTGAAAACAATTTGGAGGCTGTAAACGTTTAAAACAATAAATAAAAAACAATAGTATTTTCTTAATAAACTAATTTTTCTTAAAAATAGTATAAAAACACGAGTTATTTATCTAAAAAATGCGTTGAAGCAATTTTTTTAAAGCATAAAATACGTATTTTTAACAAATAATACAAAAATGACTTGCTGTTTTATGGAACCAAATACTGAAATTTGCCTTTTCTGGTTTAGACGCGATTTAAGAGCTTTTGATAATCATGGTTTTTATAAAGCTTTAGCAAATAATCCAACCGTAGTTCCAATTTTTATTTTTGATCCTGAAATACTAAAACGTTTTGATTGCGAAACAGATAAACGTTTGGCTTATATTATTGAAAAAGTAAAGCAATTAAAAAAATCAATTAATCTTCAGGTATTTTTCGACCAGCCGATTACTGTTTTTAATCAATTAGTACAAAAGCATACTATTACCGCTGTTTATACCAATCAAGATTACGAACCACAGGCAATAGCTCGTGACGCACAGGTTAAAACCTTTTTAGCAACACATAACATTGCTTTTCATAGCTTTAAAGATCAGGTTATTTTTCATGAAAACGATATTTTAAAAACAGATGGTTCGCCTTATACCGTTTTTACGCCTTATTCTAAAAAATGGAAAGAAACGTTTAACTCAACCATTTTTAAAAGCTATCCTAGCGAAAAGCTGTTAGATAAAATCGCAACTTTTTCAATTTCTAATTTTGCAATTGATCAACTACCTTTTTCACCGCAGCAGGTTGCCATAAACGAAACCGTTGATTTATCAATTGTGAAAAAATATAATGAAACTCGAGATTATCCTGGAATACAAGGTACAACCGACATTGCTACTGCCTTACGTTTTGGAACCGTTTCTATTCGAGCTTGTGTAGAAATAGCACATCAGCATAATGAAACTTGGTTAAACGAGCTTATTTGGCGTGAATTTTACTTGCAAATTCTTTTTCATTTTCCGCAGGTTGTTACGCAATGTTTTAAACCCAAATACGAAAACATAAATTGGCGAAATAATGAAACCGAATTTCAGCTTTGGTGTGAAGGAAAAACAGGATATGCAATTGTAGATGCAGGCATGCGCGAACTAAATCAAACCGGAAAAATGCACAATCGGGTGCGAATGGTGGTTGCTAGCTTTTTATGTAAACATTTATTAATTGATTGGCGCTGGGGCGAAGCATATTTTGCACAAAAGCTTTTAGATTATGATTTGGCTGCCAATAACGGCAATTGGCAATGGGCAGCAGGTTGCGGCTGTGATGCGGCGCCGTATTTCAGAATTTTTAATCCGTACGAACAAACTAAAAAATTTGATCCAAAACTAACCTACATAAAAAAATGGGTTCCGGAATATGACGAATTTTATGAATTATTACCTATTGTAGATCATAAATTTGCACGCGAAAGAACTTTAACAACCTACAAAAAAGCTTTAGACAACGTTTAGTTGCTAAAGCTTTTTTATTTTGAAATAAATTGTATCTGTGCTCGTTGTATTTACAATAGCTATTTCAAAAAAACATGAACAAAATCTATTTTCCCACGTTTGTATTTCTTTTATTTTTAAACATTTCGTGTACCAAAACACATTCAGAATCAGTAAACCTAATTGATACAACCAATATGGATCTTACTGTAAAACCCGGAAATAATTTTTATCAATATGTAAACGGCGGATGGATGAACAAAATAAACGATCCGGAAGCTGCAATTTCAGATTTAGATGCATTTAGTTTGGTTAGCAAAAAAACCGATTCAATATTAACAGAATATGTTGCAGAACTTATAGAAACAAATAATTATACTGCAGATTCTGACATTGGTAAAGGCATTAACTTGTACAAAACGTATATAGATTCTACAAAACGTAACGCACAAGGCATTCAGCCTTTATTACCAGAATTACAAGCTATTGACCAAATTAATAACTTAAACGATTTAAATCAGTTTTTATCCGAAAATGCTTTGCTTGGTGGTTATGGATTATATGAATTAAGGGTTGGTTCTGATTTAAAAGATTCAAATAAAAACTCCATTTTTTTAACCGCAAGCGGATTAGAATTTCCAAACACCTCCTATTACACAGATAAAGACGAAAAAACACAACAACTTAAAGCTGCTTATAAAAAACACATAGCAATCATGTTGCAGTTTGCATCAATTTCTGTTAAAGATGCAGAACAAGCCGCAGAAAATATTTTTGCAATAGAAAATCAGTTGGCTCAAGCATCTTTAACCCAAAACCAAATGCGCAATGCCAATTTAACCTACAACCCAACTACCTTGGCTGAGTTACAACAACTAAATGCTGAAATAAATTGGAAGACCATTTTTGAAGCTGCCGGACTTAAAAATGCAAAAACCTTAAATGTAAAACAACCCAATTATATAAAAGCTTTGGCAAATGTGTTACAATCACAAAATATTGATGAAATAAAAAATTATTTAAAATGGAAATTGCTAGCTAGTAAATCTGAATATTTATCAGAAGAAATTGCTTTAACACATCAAAACTTTTACAATCAATATGTTTTTAATCGCCAACCGTATCAAACAATTTATGATGAAGAAGCGGTCGAGGTAATAAACGAGCATCTTCCACAAGCTTTAGGTAAAATTTATGTAGAGCAGTATTTTTCGGAAGATGCGAAAGAAAAAGTAGAGGAAATGATTACTAATATTATTGAGGCATATCGAATCCGAATTAATCAATTAGATTGGATGGATGCCAAAACCAAAAAAGGCGCTATTGATAAGTTAGATAAACTAATTATTAAGGTTGGATATCCTGACGAATGGGAAGATTATTCAGCTTTAACCCTTTTCAGTCCAGAAAACGGAACATATTACGAAAACCAACAACAATTAACCCGTTGGCAAAACCGCAACAATTTTGCACAATATAAAAAAACTGTTAATAAAGCCAATTGGGATAGCGAAGATGCGCCGCAAGAAATTGATGCATATTACAGCCCTAGCAACAATGAAATATTATTTACGGCTGCCTTTTTACAACCACCGTATTTTGATGTTTTAGCAGATGATGCCGTAAATTACGGAGCCATAGGTACGGTTATTGGGCACGAAATTTCTCATGCGTTTGACGATCAAGGTTCACAATACGATGCCAACGGTAATTTAACCAATTGGTG
This sequence comes from Flavobacterium agricola, assembly GCF_025919725.1. Taxonomy (NCBI): domain Bacteria; kingdom Pseudomonadati; phylum Bacteroidota; class Flavobacteriia; order Flavobacteriales; family Flavobacteriaceae; genus Flavobacterium; species Flavobacterium agricola. The sequence continues at coordinate 1,556,275 of NZ_CP081495.1, forward strand.
GACCGATAAAGATGCTGCGCATTTTAAAACCTTGGGTAAAAAACTAAGTGCCTATTTCTCTAATTTACAACATAGACCGGGCATGCATTTAAATGGAGAAAATACATTAGGAGAAAACATCGGAGATTTTGGTGGCGTACAAGCAGCTTACGATGCATTACAACTGCAACAAAAAAAACAAAAACAAGGCATGATTGATGGTTTTACGCCCGAACAACGTTTTTTTATTTCTTACACAAACGTTTGGCGAACAAACGCTACGGACGATGATGTTGCCTATCAAATAAAAACGGATTATCATGCACCCGATTATTACCGCAGCTTTGTTCCGTTACAGCATACCGATGCCTGGTACAAAGCCTTTACCATTTCACCATCAGATTCTTTATATATCGGACCAGAAAACCGAATAAAAACATGGTAAATTTAAAAAGCTCTTGTAAAAAAGAGCTTTTTTTGTATTTCTTGTAAAACAAAATCAATATTTCGTTTTATCCTTTTTTTTAATACATTTACAAGCAAACAAATCAAAATCAATAATGAACAACATTTTTAAAGTTAACGTAAACAAGGTATTTGACTTTAATTTGTCTGAGCAAGACAGTGCAAGTTTAGATGCTGTTTCGCTTAACACCGAAAATTATCACATAGTACATCAAAACAAAACGTACACAGCCGAAATCGTAAAAAAAGATTTCGTAAACAAAACCTACACGGTACTTATTAACAATAACGAATATGTAGTTTCAATCGCCAATCAATTGGATCAATTGATTAAAGAAATGGGATTTGAAGTTGGTAAAACCAAAATTGTTAATGCCATTAAAGCACCCATGCCTGGTTTAATTTTAGAGATAAATGTTGCGGTGGGCCTAGAAGTTCAGGAAGGCGAAAATTTATTAATTCTTGAAGCCATGAAAATGGAAAATAGTTTTGATTCACCACGTTCTGGAATCATCAAATCAATCGCTGTAACTAAAGGACAAGCGGTAGATAAAGGCCAATTATTAATTGAATTTGAATAATCAAAAAAAAAAAAAATATTAGTTGCAAATCGTGGTGAAATTGCACTACGTGTAATGAAAACAGCTCGTAAAATGGGCATTAAAACGGTGGCGGTTTACTCAGTTGCCGATCGTCAATCGCCTCACGTTAAATTTGCTGACGAAGCTGTTTGCATTGGCGAAGCACCTTCTAACCAATCGTATCTTTTAGGCGATAAAATTATTGAAGTTTGTAAAGCATTAAACGTTGATGGCATTCATCCCGGATACGGATTTTTATCAGAAAATTCAAAATTTGCACAATTAGCCGAACAAAACGGCATTACATTTATCGGTCCAAAATCTCATGCGATCGAAGTAATGGGCGATAAATTAGCAGCTAAAGAAACCGTTAAGGCGTATAACATTCCTATGGTTCCTGGTTTAGATCACGCCATTACCGATATTGATGAAGCCAAACAAGTAGCTAAAGAAGTTGGTTTTCCAATCTTAATTAAAGCTTCTGCAGGCGGTGGTGGAAAAGGAATGCGCGTGGTAGAAAAAGAATCAGATTTTGAATCGCAAATGCAACGCGCCATTTCAGAAGCAACATCGGCATTTGGTGATGGATCTGTTTTTATTGAAAAATATGTAGCTTCTCCGCGTCATATCGAAATTCAAGTTTTAGCCGATACGCACGGCAATGTAGTTTATTTATTCGAGCGCGAATGTTCAATTCAACGCCGTCATCAAAAAGTAGTTGAAGAAGCGCCTTCAGCCGTTTTAACTCCAGAAATTCGTAAAGCCATGGGCGAAGCTGCTGTAAAAGTGGCAAAATCTTGTGATTATGTGGGTGCTGGTACGGTTGAATTTTTGTTAGATGAAAACAAAAATTTTTACTTCTTAGAAATGAATACGCGTTTGCAAGTGGAACATCCGGTTACCGAATTAATTACAGGAATTGATTTAGTTGAGATGCAAATTCGCGTAGCTCGCGGCGAAGTACTTCCTATAAAACAAGAAGATTTACATATTAAAGGCCATGCGTTAGAATTGCGTGTGTATGCCGAAGATCCGTTAAACGATTTCTTACCTTCTGTAGGAAATTTAGAAACGTATATTTTACCGCAAGGCGAAGGAATTCGTGTTGATAATGGTTTTGAACAAGGCATGGATGTGCCTATTTATTACGATCCAATGTTATCAAAACTAATCACTTATGGTAAAGATCGTAACGAAGCCATTCAAATTATGCTAAAAGCCATTCAAGATTATAAAATTGAAGGCGTAAGCACAACCTTACCTTTCGGAACATTTGTTATAGAGCATGATGCATTTGTTTCTGGAAATTTTGACACCAACTTTGTTAAAAAATTTTACAGCCCAGAAATCATTAAAGAAAATCAAGCTAAAGAAGCCGAAGTTGCAGCAATGCTAGCTTTAAAACAATATTTAACCGATCAACAAATTTTACGCGTACCAACTAAATTGTAGTTTTTATTAATCTCATTTTTAAAAACGTAAAAGCAAAAAACATGAATTCAAAATTCGATATATTAAATAAAAAATTAGCCGAAGCAAAATTAGGTGGAGGCGAAAAACGTATTGCAGCGCAACACGCAAAAAAGAAATTAACCGCACGCGAGCGCATTGAATATTTTTTTGACGAAGGATCGTTTGAAGAAATCGGTGCTTTTGTTACTCACCGTACCAAAGATTTTGGTTTAGATAAAGAACATTATTTAGGCGATGGCGTAATTACCGGATACGGAACCGTAAACGGGCGTCTAGTTTATGCCTTTGCACAAGATTTTACTGTTTTTGGTGGCGCGTTATCAGAAACGCATGCCGAAAAAATTTGTAAAGTGATGGATATGGCCGTAAAAGTTGGTGCACCAATGATTGGTCTTAATGATTCTGGCGGTGCGCGCATTCAAGAAGGTGTTCGTTCGTTAGGCGGCTATGCCGACATATTTTTCAGAAACGTACAAGCTTCTGGTGTAATTCCACAAATTTCTGCCATTATGGGTCCTTGTGCTGGCGGAGCTGTTTATTCTCCAGCAATGACCGATTTCACGATGATGGTTGAAGGATCATCTTACATGTTTGTTACCGGACCAAACGTAGTAAAAACCGTAACAAATGAAGAAGTTTCTGCTGAAGAATTGGGTGGTGCATCAACACATTCTACCAAATCTGGAGTAGCACATACAACATCGGCTAATGACGTAGAATGTTTAGAAGATGTAAAACGTTTATTAAGCTATATTCCTCAAAACAATCAAGAAGTTGTTGAAGATTTACCTTATGAATTAGGAAGCGAAGTGCGCGAGCAATTAAATACCATTGTTCCAGACAACGCAAACAAACCTTACGACATGCACGAGGTAATTAACCACGTGATTGATGAAGATTCGTTTTTTGAAATTCATAAAAACTTTGCAGAAAACATTATTGTAGGTTTTGCTCGCATTGGTGGTAAATCAGTTGGTATTGTAGCAAATAACCCCATGTTTTTAGCCGGTTGTTTAGATGTAAATTCGTCTACAAAATCGGCGCGTTTTGTACGTTTTTGCGATGCTTTCAACATTCCGTTATTAGTTTTAGTTGATGTACCAGGTTTTTTACCAGGAACAGATCAGGAATGGAACGGAATTATTGTTCACGGTGCTAAATTATTATATGCCTTATCAGAAGCTACCGTACCAAAAGTTACCGTAATTACTCGTAAAGCTTACGGTGGAGCTTATGATGTTATGAATTCTAAACACATTGGTGCCGATTTAAATTACGCATGGCCAGGTGCTGAAATTGCAGTAATGGGCGCTAAAGGTGCATCAGAAATTATTTTTAAACGAGAAATTGCTGAAGCTGCCGATCCTGCTGCAACATTAGCTGAGAAAGAAGCTGAATACGCACGTAAGTTTACCAATCCGTATAAAGCTGCACAACGCGGTTTTATTGATGAAGTTATCTTTCCTGAAGATACACGCAGAAAGTTAATTAAAGCTTTTAAAATGCTAGAAAATAAAGTAGTTGCAACGCCAAACCGCAAACACGGTAACATTCCGTTGTAATATTTCAAGTTATATTCTTTACTAAAAACGTTCAGCTGTAGCTGAACGTTTTTTTTTATCTGTCAGTTAGTCAGTTAATAAAAAAAGGAATAGTATTTGAAAAGATAATCTAAATATTTACGTAAAGAAACTGGAATAAAATAGTACCTTTACTTCACTAAGGATTTTTCGTCCACAAAAAAACAAAACATGACAATAGAAAACAACCATGTAGTTACTTTAAACTACACATTACATACCATTGAAGAAAATGGTGAAAAAACATTCGTAGAGCAATCTAACGCAGAACAACCATTATCCTTCTTATACGGAGTTGGAATGATGATTCCTAAATTTGAACAAGAAATTGCTGGTTTAACAACTGGAGATAAAAAATCGTTTGTAATTGTTCCGGCAGAAGCTTACGGTGAAAAAGATCCGAACGCAGTTACACAATTACCAATTGATATGTTTAAAGATCACCCACAAGGTTTACCACCAGTTGGCGCATTTTTACCATTATCTGACAACCAAGGTAACAACTTTACTGCTGTTGTTTTAGAAGTTACTGATGAAGCGGTTATTGTTGATTTAAATCACCCAATGGCAGGTAAAACTTTAAACTTTGATGTTGAAGTTGTTAGCACACGCCCAGCTACTGAAGAAGAATTAGCTCACGGTCATGCACACGGTGCTGACGGAAACGAAGCTCATTAATATACAAACGCTTAACTTTGGTTAAGCGTTTTTTTTTTGTTTAGCGTTTGCAATTGTATATTTGTAAAAATAAAATACATGACAAATCCAGATCCGCTTCATGGCATGAAGTTGCAAAATATATTAGAAGAAATGGTTGAGTTTTTTGAAGGTTGGGATGCTTTAGGAAAAGAGATTCCGGTAAACTGCTTTTTAAAAGATCCGAGCATCAAATCGTCTTTAACTTTTTTACGTAAAACGCCTTGGGCTAGAGAAAAAGTTGAGCGTTTGTATGTAAAAATTTATCCACATCTTAAAAAAAACAAATCGAATTCGTAATACCGAATTCGATTTGTTTTTTTAAGTTTTCTGCGGTTTTTTTCTGGCTGCTGGAAATAATATATTATTTAAAATTAACCGATAACCAGGCGAATTGGGATGCAAATCTAATAAGGTTGGTGCATCTCCTACCCGATGCTGATAATCTTCCGGATCATGTCCGCCAAAAAAAGTAAACATGCCCTTGCCTTTGGTTCCGTGAATATAACGAGCTTCATTATTTTGCATGTTTTTTCCCATCACTAAAACATTGGCTTTTACCAATTCGGGGTTAAAAGCGGTAGTTTGCCCCATAAATCCTTTTACCAATTGGGTATGATTTTGACATAACATGGTTGGAATAGGATCCCACTTGGCCGAATATTCCATCAACGTAAAATAATCTACATCAGGTAAAATACGGCGTTGCTCGGTCATATCAATATCTGAAAATTCATAACGCGTTGGGCTTCTTTCTAAAACAAAATCTTTAAACGCAAAAGTTTTAGCATAATCTATTTGCGCTTGATAATTGGGTGAAGTTGCATCACCATCGAACATTGGTTCGCAAATATCAACGCCTTCTGCAGATAAAGCAATATCAAAGCTGTCGGTTGCCGAGCACATAGCAAACATAAATCCGCCACCAATAACAAAATCTCGAATTTTATGAGCTACTGCTAATTTAGCATCAGAAACTTTGTTGTATCCTAAACTTTGTGCCAATTCTTCGGCTTGTTTTTTTTGCTCAATGTACCAAGGTGCGCTTCGATAAGCACCAAAAAACTTTCCGTATTGCCCGGTAAAATCTTCGTGGTGCAAATGCAACCAATCGTACAAAACTAAATCGTTTCGTAAAACTTCGGTATCATAAACGGGCGTAAACGGAATTTCGGCATAAGTTAAAACCAACGTTACGGCATCATCCCAAGGCATTTTGCCCGATGGCGTATAAACCGCAATTTTAGGTGCTTTTTCTAACAAAACAACTTCTTGATTTTGCGAGGGCGCTGCTATTTCCTGGATTAATTGTTGCTGCTCGGCATCGGTTAAAACCTGATATGAAACACCACGAATTTGACATTCTTTACGAATATGCGGCGCATCAGCTAATAAAAAACTTCCGCCTTCGAAATTTAATAACCATTGCACCTTTATATTTTGCGCTAATGCCCAATATGTAATTCCGTAAGCTTTTAAATGATTTTTTTGATTGTCGTGATCCATAGGAATTAGGATGTACGAAGCGAAACTTGTGGTTTGATATAGAAAAAAGAAAAGAAACAAAAATAAACGAGCCATAGCGTAACAGATTATAAGCTAAATATAAAATAAAAAATCCCAATATAAAATTGAGATTTGTATTTTTAGAACGGTACGTCGTTATCGTCATTAAAATGATTCATACTGCTACCAAAAGCTTCGTTAGCTGATGGCGGATTGAATGGTGAAGGAAATGGCGATGAATCGTCATTCATTCGAGATGGTAATTCATTCAAATCAATTCCTGTTGAATCTAAATTATCAAACTTACCTTGCGATCCGATAAATTTTAAACGAATGTTATCTAAGCCCCCGTTACGGTGTTTTGCTACAATAAATTCGGCTTGGCCTTGGGTTGGTGTTTCTTCTTCATCATCCCAGGTGTCAATTTTATAATATTCAGGACGATAAATAAACGAAACAATATCGGCGTCTTGCTCAATCGCTCCAGATTCACGTAAGTCAGAAAGCAACGGACGTTTAGATGGTCCACGAGTTTCTACCGCACGAGAAAGCTGAGAAAGTGCAATAACCGGAATATTTAATTCTTTAGCTAATGCCTTTAAGTTACGCGAAATGGTAGAAATTTCTTGCTCACGGTTTCCGCCGCCTTTGTTGTTACCACCTGCTGTCATTAACTGCAAATAGTCAATAATTATAATACTGATATCGTGTTTAGATTTTAAACGACGTGCTTTAGCACGCAAGTCGAAAATAGATAAAGATGGCGTATCATCAATAAATATTTTAGATTGTTCTAGATCTGAAACTTTATTGGTTAATTGCGTCCATTCGTGCTCTTCTAAATCACCTTTACGTAATTTTTCTGATGACAATCCGGTTTCGGCAGAAATTAAACGTGTAATTAACTGCACCGATGACATTTCTAACGAGAAAAACGCAACAGCTTTACCGTACTGAATGGCAATGTTACGTGCCATAGAAAGTACAAAAGCGGTTTTACCCATACCCGGACGTGCTGCCACAATAATTAAATCGGACGGTTGCCAACCTGAAGTTAGGTTATCTAATTCAGTAAATCCAGTTTTAATTCCAATATCAACGCCTTCTTTTCCTTTAGATTCAATAACGGCTTTGGCTTGATTTACTAAACTTTGTGCGGTTTCTTCACTGCGTTTTGTATTTCCTTGGGCAACATCGTATAAACGTGCTTCGGCTTTATCTAGTAAATCAAAAACATCGGTAGCTTCATCATAAGCTTCTTCAATAATTTCGCTCGAAATACGAATTAAACTACGCTGAATAAACTTTTGTAATATGATACGTGAATGGTATTCAATATGCGCTGAAGATGAAATGCGTTGGGTTAATTCTATTAAATACAAATCGCCACCCACACGATCTAATTTGCCCATTTTACGTAATCTTTCTGAAACCGAAAGAATATCAATTGGTGCCCCGTCCTGAAACAAGCTTACAATTGCCTCGTAAATGGTTTGATGCGCTTCTTTATAAAAAGCTTGCGGAACTAAAATATCAATCACCTCATCAACACCTTTGGTGTCAATCATCATAGCACCTAAAACGGCTTCTTCCATCTCTAAAACTTGAGGCGGAAGTTTCCCTTTTTCAAGACTAATCAGTGTAGATTTATCTAATTTTTTAAGGGGTGATATTTTATCTAAATTTTCCATATGACAAAAATAGAAATAAAAAATTCGAGTTGCTTGTTTTTTTTAATAAATTGTATGAAGCAAGATAGAAATCTTTTAATCGAATAAAAAATCCGACATCATAATTATGATATCGGATTTTTAAAATATGTTTTATGTTTTTATTCGTTAAAAACACCCATTTTACTGTATTTTTCAATACGTTCTGCACGTAATCTTTCCATCGGAATTTTACTTAACATGGCGTACGAACTTAAAATGTATTCTTTAACCGTGTTAAATGTTGTTTCACGATCGTAATGTGCACCACCAAGCGGTTCAGGAATAATATCGTCAACTAAATTATTTTGTTTCATATCAAATGAAGTTAGTTTTAAAGCTTCGGCAGCACGTTCTTTATGCTCCCAGCTTCTCCATAAAATAGAAGAACAAGATTCTGGAGAAATAACAGAATACCATGTGTTTTCAAGCATAAAAACTTTATCTCCAACACCAATTCCTAAAGCACCACCAGATGCACCTTCACCAATAATAATAGTAATAATTGGCACTTGAATACGGAACATTTCAAAAATATTACGAGCAATAGCTTCTCCTTGTCCTCGTTCTTCAGCTTCTAAACCTGGGTAAGCTCCTGGAGTATCAATTAAAGTTACTACCGGAATGCCAAATTTTTCTGCCATACGCATTAAACGTAAAGCTTTGCGGTAACCTTCTGGATTTGCCATACCAAAATTACGGTACTGACGCGTTTTTGTGTTGGTACCTTTTTGTTGACCAATAATCATGAATGATTGATCACCAATTTTACCTAAACCACCAATCATGGCTTTATCATCTTTAACTCCACGATCTCCAAATAATTCTAGAAACGTATCGCCACATAAAGCTTTAATATAATCTAATGTATACGGACGATCTGGATGTCTTGATAATTGAACACGTTGCCACGCCGATAGGTTTTGGTATATATTCTTTTTAGTATCTTCTAACTTTTGTTGAATTTGGTTATGTGTAGCAGTTACATCTACATTTGATTCCTTACCTAAAGATTCACATTTAGCTAATTGCTCTTCTAATTCTTTAATCGGTAATTCAAAATCTAAATATTCCATGTTGTTTTGAGTTTGAATGCTAGTTTGGACTACAAAGATAAAATATTATTTAAAAAAAATGCTATTTCTCTATCTGTTTTACGTTCCAGTAGTTTTTTATTAATACGTTTAATATAATTGTTCCTAAAATAATGGCACCCCCGATATAAAATTCTGGCCCCATTTTTTCTGTTTCAGGAAATAAAATTACAGCTAAAATAATACCATAAATGGGCTCTAAATTTATAGTTAACATTACGGTATATGGCGAAATATATTTCATAATTTTTATAGAACCTACAAACGGATAAGCGGTACAAAACACGCCTAAAATGGCAATAAAAATCCAGGTATTGGTAGATAAGGTATAAAACTGAGGGCCAAAATCACCAATAAAAAACATATAAATGGATAATAAAGAAACACCACCAACTATTTCGTAAACCGAAACGCCAGTAGGATCATATTTTTCAGCAAACTTAGCGTTAATTATTGAAAATAATGCGGATAAAAAAGCTGCTACTAAGGTTAATAAAATTCCGCCTAAATATGCACCTTCGTTAACTCCGTAAATTAAATACAATCCAAAAATAACAAAAACGCCAAATAAAACTTCATACCAAACAATGCGGCGTCCGTAAAAAATGGGTTCTAAAAATGAGGCGAAAAATGCTCCGGTAGAAAGCGTTGCTAAAGTTGTTGAAACGTTTGAAATTTCGATAGCTTTAAAAAAAGCCAACCAATGCGCAGCAATAATACCGCCACAAAGCATAAATTTAATTATGGTTTTTCGGTCGTACGTTAAACTAATTTTTTTCAGCTTGGCGTAAATAAAAATTACAACCAAAGCAATGGTCATTCTGTACCATGTTTTTGTTGCTGCCGAGGTTTGAATCAATTCTCCTAAAACCCCAGTAAAACCCCAAATTAAAACAATAAGATGTAATTGTAAATAGCTTTTAAGCTTAACGTTTTGCATTACGTAACAAATAAATGGCTAAAATTCCGAAAACAACATTAGGCAACCATACGGCAACTAACGAACTAACAGAAGATTTTTCGGCCAAGGTTCCAAAAATTTTATCAAAAAATATGTAAGTAAAAGCCAAAGCAATACCAATGGCTAAATTAATCCCCATTCCGCCACGTCGTTTAATTGACGAAACTGAAACTGCAATTATGGTTAGAATAAAAGCAGAAATTGGAATACTGTATTTGCGGTATTTAACTACCTCGTAAGTATTGATGTTAGAAGAACCTCTAATTTTTTCTTTATCAATAAAATCGTTTAATTCTTTTAACGACATGGTTTCGGCCGCATAAATAACCGGAACTAAATCATCTACATCAAAATTAAACCTCATGGTTTTAGCATCTTCCCGTTCTAAAATATCATTCATTTCGCCAATGGTACGCTTGTTATAGCCGTACAATGTATAGGTTGTATCTTCTGGATTAAACTTAATACGATTGGCAGAAATTTTATATTCTAATTGGTTGTCGTTAAACTTTTCGTAAGAAAAATTATATCCTGTTTTAGTTCCGTAAATAAAGTTACTTGCATAAATAAATTCATCAGCACTAATTTGTCGGTAAATATCTAACGACTCCCGGGTTTCGGCATTATTTTTTAAATACGTGTACCTAAAATCATTATAACCTTTGCTGGCATTTGGTACCAAATAAAAGCCCATAATACTAACAAAAACACAAACAATGGTTGCCCCAACTAAATACGGACGTAAAAATCGCGTAAACGAAATTCCGGAACTTAAAATTGCTACAATTTCGGTATTGTTTGCTAGCTTAGATGTAAACCAAATTACCGATAAAAATAAAAATATCGGAAACAACATGTTGGCAAAATAGATGGTAAAATCTAAATAATATTTTAAAATTTTATCTATCGGCACCTTATTTGCAAGCATTTTGTTTACCTTTTCGGCCACGTCAACAATTATCCCGATTGGGATAAACATGAGCAGCATGACAAAAAAGGTTGCCAAATAGCGTTTTAATATGTATCTATCAATAATACCCAGCATATACCACGTTTATATTGCGTAACTTTTTATAATCTGTTATCCATTTGTTTAACCATTTTATCTTTCCATTCACGGAAAGTTCCGGCTAAAATTTGACGGCGTGCTTCACGAACCAACCACATATAAAAACCTAGGTTGTGAATGGTAGCAATTTGTTTTGCTAAATATTCATCAGCAACAAATAAATGGCGTAAATACGCTTTAGAATATTCTAAATCTACAAACGTATGCCCCATTTCATCAATTGGAGAAAAATCGTCTGCCCATTTTTTATTTTTTATGTTGATTGATCCGTAAGCGGTAAATAACATTCCGTTACGTGCGTTACGCGTTGGCATTACGCAGTCAAACATATCAATTCCTAAAGCAATATTCTCTAAAATATTAATAGGTGTTCCAACGCCCATTAAATATCTTGGTTTGTCTTTAGGTAAAATGGCCGTAACAACTTCGGTCATTGCATACATTTCTTCGGCAGGTTCACCAACAGATAAACCACCAATTGCATTACCTTGTGCTCCAACATTAGCAATATATTCTGCCGATTGTGCACGTAAATCTTTATAAGTAGAACCTTGTACAATTGGAAACAACGTTTGCTCGTATCCGTATTTTACCGGCACTTTTTCTAGATGACTTACGCATCGGTCTAACCAACGGTGCGTCATATGCATAGAACGTTGTGCATATCGGTAATCACACGGATATGGTGTACATTCGTCAAACGCCATAATAATATCTGCTCCGATTGAACGCTGAATTTCCATTACGTTTTCTGGTGAGAAAAAATGGTAAGATCCGTCAATGTGCGATTTAAACTTTACGCCTTCTTCCTTAATTTTTCGACGTCCAGCTAACGAATAAACCTGATATCCACCCGAATCGGTTAAAATATTACGATCCCAGCCCATAAACTTGTGTAAACCACCCGCTTTTTCTAAAATTTCGGTTTTGGGACGTAAATATAAATGGTAAGTATTTCCTAATATAATATCTGGATTAATATCGTTTTTTAGCTCACGCTGATGTACGCCTTTAACCGAAGCTACCGTACCTACGGGCATAAAAATAGGAGTTTCTATCACTCCATGATCTGTAGTAACTTTACCCGCGCGCTTGCGACTGCGAATCTGTATGTAATAATTCGAACTTCATAACAATCTTTTACAATCGGCAAATATAATTCATTTTAATTCGGAAGTAAAACCTTATAAAAATAATTTCGTCTTAAAATTGTACTTTTGCGCAATGTTAGAAATTTTATATCAAGACGAATATCTTGTAGCCATAAACAAACCACACGATTTACTGGTACATCAAAGCCCAATTGCTCGAGATGCAAGTGAATTTGCCATTCAGTTATTACGCGATCAAATTCAGCAAAAAGTTTATCCGGTTCATCGTTTAGACAGAAAAACTTCTGGCGTTTTATTATTTGCTTTAGATAAAGAAACAAACAAAAACTTAACCCAGCAATTTACCGACAAAACCATTACAAAAACTTATTGGGCTATTTTACGTGGATTTGCTCCGCAAGAAATGCGCATTGATTATGCCTTGTTTAACGATGCTGGAATTGAACAAGATGCGGTAACACAATTTAAAACCTTACAAACTGCCGAAATACAATTGCCCTTTGGCAAACACCAGACTTCAAGATACAGCTTGGTAGAAGCTAAGCCCGAAACAGGGCGCATGCATCAACTTCGTAAACATTTTGCGCACATTATGCATCCTATTTTGGGTGACAGACCGCATGGTTGTAACAAGCAAAACAAATTGTGGTTAGAAACCCATAATATGAATACCATGCTATTACATGCAAAAACGCTACAATTTCAGCATCCAAAATTAAATACCTTAATAACAATTGAAGCAAATCTTTCGGATGAATTTAATCGCGTTGCCAAAATATTAGATTTTAATCTACCTTAATTAAAAAATAAAAGCAGTAGAAAGTTGTAATCGGGCAGATTCGAAAGTTGTAGAAACTTGATATCGATCTACAAATCCATACGTAAAATCGAATCCTGTTTTAAAATAAGAAGTTGGTTGATAAATGGTATTTATACCAAAATGTTGAATGGTTTTGTACTGATTTTTCTCCATATATTTTCCTTTACCTACATTAGAATAGCTGTAAAACAAAACGGAGCTCCATCGGTTATTCCACCAATGCTCATAAGCTGCAACCCCCGAATAAACGGGTAGTTTTTGCAATCGGGTTGGATTATTAGGATCTACAACCGCATCATAACCTTCTTCCCAAAATGAAATTACATTGGTTGCAATACCAGACCCGGCTGCGGCAACCAATTTAAAATTACTTAATGCATTGGTATATAAAAGCGAAGATGCGTGTATACCGTACCCCAAAGTTGTTTGCATTTTTTGCATATCATTGCTCAAGTTTAAATTACGCTTATAACTTATCGGGCTTAAAATAGCTGCCCCGCGAATGTAACTTTTAGCTCCGTATTTAAAAGCTCCAACAACATTCGGGAAAATTTGATTTTTTTTCCACATAAAATCATTTTCGGGTAAAGTAAGGCTGGGCGTATTGGGATCTTCTAATGAAAAAGCATATTCTATTTTGCTGCTTATTTTTTCTAAGTATTTAATCTGGATTCTTCTTGCATATAATGCAGCATTTGGGCCATTAAAATCTAATAAATTGGGCCACGTTCCTAAATCGTTTAAAGTACTCCAATCTTGGCCAATTAACCAATTTTTGTACGTTAAGTAAATTTTACGAAGATTAAATTGCGTTTGGTTATTGGGTCCGATAAAATTAAACTCAACATAACCACGTAAACCGGCATCATTATTATTTATGCCCACGCCAACTAACGTTTGACGCATGGTAATATAGGTATTATAATCGGTTTGGTTAGATTCCATATAAGTTGGATAATATCCATCTATATACGTAAGCTTTTTATTATCAACAATAACGTCCGCCTGAACATAGCCTGAAAAATCCAAGCTCCACGGAGAATCGTTATGAGGTTTAAAGACAAGGCGTTGTCCATTACAATAAATACAAATTAAAAATAAGCTAGTTGTTAAAAAATTCTTCATTATTCATTTCATTTTTCCTCCTACAACCAAAATAAATGGTTATTAATAGCTACTTGACTATAACATTTCATCTTTAAGTTCAAACTTCGTTATAATTATTTAACACAATTTTATGCTTTTAGTGCTTTTTTTTAGTACTTTAGTGATGCTAAGCTTTACATCAAAAACTTTTCTATAAAAACTTGTTTATTATGAGCCATCAAATTACACATTTAACCGTTAGTCAAAAAAATGACGAATTCACTTCTTTTTGTGCTACAACATTAGCTTACAATGCGCGTTATATTCTGGAAACGAATGCTACGCAAAAGCAAATGAAAAGTGATTTACATATAAACAATTGGACAAGAAACAATTGGGATATAACCTTACAAATTATGCAACAAAAAAGAGATTATTTTGACCGTGAAAACGAGGCAAAATAACAAGTTGCGCTAAATACCCAGTTGTATTTCTATTTTTAAATCTCATTTTATCGCTACAAAATTAGTATTTTTGTTTCACTCAAAACCTAATTAAAATCATATTACAACCAACTGCGTTTTGTTGTAAAAATTGTTTTAGCGCATTTAATATTTACAAGATGATAAAATTCGATTCGGTCAAGCTAGCTATTATTAAAAAAGACGTTTACAGTCTTTTACATGTAATTATATTAATTCTATCGCTTTTTCTTATCATAAGCATTTCGTACGACACGTTTACCAATGTGCCTTTTCAACAAGAAAGTTCGTATTTAAAAATTCAGCTTTGGATTTGTCTTTTTTTTCTATTCGACTTTTTTTTAGAATTAATTTTTACCCAACACAAGCTTGCTTATCTTAAATCGCATTTTATATTCTTCTTCATATCAATTCCTTATTTAAGCATAATTGATGCTTATCATATTGAACTAAGTAATGAAGCTGCGTATTTTATACGTTTTATTCCGTTAGTTCGCGGTGGTTATGCGTTAGCCATTATTGTTGGCCGTTTTACAAAAAGTAAAGTTACCAGCTTATTTGTATCGTATTTAACCATGTTATTGGCTACGGTTTATTTTGCCAGTTTACTATTTTTTGTAATGGAACACAATGTAAATCCGGCTGTTGTAAACTACACCGATTCATTATGGTGGGCGTTTATGAATGTTACCACGGTTGGTTCTAACATATATGCAGTTACCGCTGTAGGCCGAATTTTATCGGTTATTTTACCTTCGTTAGGAATGATGATGTTCCCGATATTTACGGTTTATATGACCAATGAAGTACAACGCGTGAATAAAAAAACTCCAAAAACACCTCAAAATCAATAAGTAAAAATGAAAAACGATCGTGTTTTTAAAATGAAATTCTCCGGAGTTTATCCGCATTATGTTAAAAAAGTAGAAAGTAAAGGAAGAACCGTTGCTGAACTTCATGAAGTTATTTTTTGGTTAACGGGGTACAGCGAGCAACAATTTCAAGAAATTTTAACGAACGAAACCAATTTTGAAACTTTTTTTAACCAAGCACCTTTACTAAACCCCAATGTTAATAAAATTAAAGGTGTAATTTGTGGTTATCGCGTAGAAGAAATTGAAGATTCGCTGATGCAAAAAATTCGTTATTTAGATAAGCTTGTTGACGAACTTGCAAAAGGCAAGAAAATGGAAAAAATTTTACGTGACTAATTACTTTCAACCACTATTTATCATGACCAAAAAAACAATACAACCTAAAATGATTTTATATACCGTTTTAATTTTAGCTGTTTTAGCATTTATTATGTATAAAATAGCCCATTACATAGGCATTTTCGAAGCTCAAAATAGCGCCTTATAACTTAAAAATCATTTTTTACTTTAGCACCATATTTTGCTCGCAAAGCTGTTAACTTAGGACTTATATAAGCTGTACAAAAAGGTGCTTTTTTATTTTTTAAATAATAATTTAACTGCATTTCTTTATTCTGTGTAAAACCAACAAACTTTAAATTTAAGGTTATGTAATTTTGTAAATCTTGTTTTTTTAATTCTTCTAAAATTGTCGCAATTCGTTTTTCATCGTCCGAATTAAAATAATATACAGCCGAGCGGTATTTGCCACGCATGCTATGTTGTTTTGTACTGCTGTGCGTTAGTAAATGAATTGCAATTAAATCAGCCAACAAAATGGTTTCGTTATAATGTACAATCATAGCTTCTGATGGATAATTGTACGGCGGTTCGCTGTCAATCCATCCTTGTTCTACTTTCTCAACTCCGTGTAAAGACTGAAAAACAGCTTCGGTACACCAATGGCATCCTCCACCAAATCCAATTTTATTATTCATTTTTTGATTTATAGTCGTTTTTTGATTTAATACCTGACAAATTTGTACTTGAACCACAAACAATCGCATTAAAAATAGTACTTTTAAAGTTGAATTTATAAACACAATAAAAATGAGTGCTTTACCCATTTTAATGTACCACAACTTGGTTGCTACCAATCAGAAATCGAAAGGTTTAAGCCTTTCGGCAGAAAAACTAGAAAAACAATTGCAATTTTTACACGCTGCACAATATACCACGTACCATTTAGCTGAGTTACAAAATCAAACTAAAATAGCGCCTAAAAGCGTGGTTTTAACTTTTGATGATGTTACACGAAATCAATTGCAATACGCGGTGCCGTTGCTTGTAAAATACAACATGAAAGCTACTTTTTTTATTCCGTTTCAATACGTGGGTGGTTTTGATGGTTGGAATGCAGGTACCGAAGCAATTATGTCGGTATCAGATTTACAAAATTTACCAAAAAATATAGAATTGGGTTACCATTCGTTTGCGCATGCAAATTTTGCTCAAATAGATGCTCAAGCCATGCAAACGGATTTTAATTTAAGCGAGCAGTTTATTACAGAAAACAAGTTAGATGTTTATCCGGCTTTTGCATATCCGTATGGAAAATATCCCAAAAAAAAGGAAGAAGAAAAACAGCAGTTTTTTAAACTTTTAAACCAAAACAAAATGCAATTTGGTTTGCGAATTGGCAATCGCGTTAATCAGTTTCCGTTTAAAAATCCTTACGAAATTTTACGAATTGATATAAAAGGAGAAGATTCGCTTTTAAAATTTAAGCTAAAACTGAAATTCGGCAAATTGCGTTTGTTTTAGCTTTGGCGCAGCTGCGTTAGGGATTGCAGCGGTTGTTTGAGCATGTTACGCCTTTTTTGGTGTAACTGCGAGTGCAAAAAGCCCGCCGTGGGTTGCCCAACAAGCAACCTGCGGAACGCCCAACCACAGATTATGAATTAAGCAATAAATTGCTTTTTAAGTATTTTTTTGCTGTTTTTAAGCTGGGGTTTATAGTAAAAATTTAGAATAGATATATATTTTACGCTATCTTTGCTAGCGTTTAACTAGTACACAATTTATGAAACCAAACACGCAACAACTAAACGATTTAACAATACAAGTTCGAAGAGATATTCTTCGTATGGTACATGCTGTAAGTTCTGGACATCCTGGAGGTTCTTTGGGTTGTGCTGAGTTTTTAGTAGCCTTATATCAAAACATCATGGACCGTAAAGAAGGTTTTGATATGCATGGAACAAATGAAGATTTGTTCTTTTTATCAAACGGACATATTTCGCCGGTTCTTTATAGTGTTTTAGCACGTTCGGGCTATTTTCCGGTGGCAGAATTGGCTACTTTTAGAAAATTAAACACACGCTTACAAGGGCATCCAACTACGCACGAAGGTTTACCAGGCATCAGAATGGCTTCTGGTTCTTTAGGACAAGGCATGTCGGTTGCAATTGGTGCAGCTCAAGCTAAAAAATTAAATGGTGATACGCATACCGTTTTTTCGTTACATGGTGACGGAGAATTACAAGAAGGACAAATTTGGGAAGCGGCTATGTATGCAGCTGCTAAAAATGTAGATAATTATATTGCTACTATTGACCTAAACGGTAAGCAAATTGACGGACCAACGGACGAAGTTTTAAATATGGGATCGTTAAAAGCAAAATTTGATGCTTTTGGATGGGATGTTTTAGAAATTAAAGAAGGAAATAATGTGGAAGCTATTTTAAACGGAATGGCTGATGCTAAATCTCGTTTAGGTAAAGGAAAACCTGTTTGTGTTTTACTTTATACTGAAATGGGTAACGGGGTTGATTTTATGATGCACACGCATGCATGGCACGGTAAAGCGCCAAATGATACACAATTAGAAGCTGCATTGGCTCAAAACCCAGTTACTTTAGGAGATTATTAATAGCTTATTTTGATTTAAAAGACCATGAAAAAATATACAAATACAGGAAATAAAGATACGCGTTCTGGTTTTGGTGCAGGTTTAACCGAGCTAGGACAAAAAAACGAAAATGTTGTTGCACTTTGTGCCGATTTAATTGGATCGTTAAAAATGGATGATTTTAAAAAGAATCACCCAGAACGTTTTTTTCAAATCGGTATTGCTGAGGCAAACATGATTGGTATTGCAGCAGGAATGACCATTGGTGGTAAAATTCCGTTTACCGGAACGTTTGCAAACTTTTCTACCGGACGTGTTTTTGACCAAATTCGTCAATCGGTAGCGTACTCAGACAAAAACGTAAAAATTTGCGCTTCGCACGCTGGATTAACTTTAGGTGAAGACGGAGCAACGCACCAAACTTTAGAAGATATTGGTTTAATGAAAATGCTACCTGGCATGACGGTAATTAATACTTGCGATTACAACCAAACCAAAGCGGCAACTTTAGCTATTGCAGATTATGTTGGTCCGGTTTATTTACGTTTTGGTCGTCCATCTGTTCCAAACTTTACACCAGAAAATGGTGAATTTGTAATTGGTAAAGCTGTTTTATTAAACGAAGGTACCGATGTTACTATTATTGCTACGGGCCATTTGGTTTGGGAAGCACTAGAAGCTGCAGAAGCTTTAGAAGCAAAAGGCATTTCGGCTGAAGTTATTAACATTCACACCATTAAACCTTTAGACGAAGAAGCCATTTTAAAATCGGTTGCCAAAACAGGTTGTGTAGTTACGGCTGAAGAACATAATATGTTAGGTGGTTTAGGTGAAAGCGTTGCAAGAACTTTAAGCACAAACAATCCGATTCCTCAAGAATTTGTTGCTGTAAAAGATAGCTTTGGTGAATCTGGAACACCAGATGAATTAATGGAAAAATACGGTTTAACCGATAAAGATATTGTTGCTGCTGCTGAAAAAGTAATAGCAAGAAAAAAATAATCTTTAAAATATATATTAAAAATCCCGCTGTTTTACAGCGGGATTTTTTTTGAAAAAAAGAAAATATTTAAATATAATTTTTTAAATTAAACTTAAAACTTTCTCATAATTAGTTAACCATGAAACTTATTGTTTGCTTATTCATTTCTCTACTATCTTTTGCACAAAATAGTAACGAGAAAGACAAATATGATTTTAATTATTATACCATATATCAGGTAAATTGGGCAGACGGAAGCTCGTTTAAAAAATTATATTTAAACCATACAACAAATCCCGATTACGTTTTGTACGTAAAAATGACAGATAATTTTAGTATAAAATCTGCAGAACTTTACGATCGTAATGTAGCGCAATATTATCGTTTTATTTTTCCTGACAGCACGCAGCTAAAAAATGTAAATGATATTGGTAAATTAATTACCGGATATGAAAAAGGCACAACAAACTGGGAAGCCATTAAAAATAACAAAAACAGGTATTATAATGCAAAACAAGTTGGTGTTGATGATTATTCGCATATTGAATTAAACTTTTATAAGAATAAAAAGAAAACGCGATTAGACCATACCATTTATCTTGAAACACAAAATCATCCAACAATTAAAAATCAGTTTTACGCATCGGGTTTAAACTTTTTTTATTACAATTTGGCTTTAAACAGCATAAAAACTGACCAGTTTATTACCAAAATATACCGAACGGATGACGAGAAAAAAAGTGCTGAAGAAAATCTTTTACAAATAAAACCTACTACCGTTACCATTGAATTAACTCCATAAAAAAAGCCCAAATTTACATTTGGGATTTTTTAATATTAGTTATTTGCTATTAATGGCAAGCTGGGTTTAAATGCTTTTTCAAGCCGCCCGTTGTACCTTCGCAATTTAAAATATCGTTAAACGGAGGAACAACCCCATTAATCTTAATTTCTTCAATTGTTAAATATCCGTCGTTATCATCGTCAGCATCCATGTAATTTGGAATACCATCTCCGTCGGTATCAATAATAGTTCCATCTTCATTATAACCAAATTCGTAACGAGAAGGAATTCCATCATTATCTTGATCTAAATAGAAAACTTGATTTAAGTTGAAAGTAAAAATTAACGGTGCGTAAGCCGGAATACCAGCCGATGCGCTGTTGTAATACCCTAAACCAGATGGAACAAACATAACACCAGATCCGTAGTTAGAAAATTGCAGTGTTCCGTCTGATGCAAAACTACTTGTACCTGATCTGAATTTTGGCATAATTAATTGCCAACCTGCAACTACGTTAGTTAAATCAAAACGAGCACCTAATTCGTTAGAATCAAAAACTTTTCCGTCTAAAGTAAAACCTTTGTACGTAGCAATTACTGCATCAGCACCAGATGGTCGGTTTCCGTATTCTTCGTTTTCAAACGCTTCAATATTATCAGGTTTATCATCTAATTGTAAATAATAAATTTTATAAGTAACATCTTTACTTTTAAAATTTAAAACTTTAATAGGAAATTCGGTTTGATCCATAATTGACACGGTTGATGCATCTTTAATAGAATCAAAAACTACGTTAATTACATCGCCATTATTATTTTTAGTAACATTAATGGAATGGTTGTTTAAATATTCTTCAATCTGAACAATGTTTTCAGCATAAACTTCGTCGTATGGTCGAGGTGGTGTGTAAGACACATTGTCATCCTTTTTACAATTCACAAAAAAAAGAGTCGAAACAACTCCTAGAACGGATAAAAATTTCTTCATCACTATTTATAATTATTAACCCTTGCAAGATACAATTTTCATTTATTTTTGTACTATATTTAATCATAGATTTTTAAAAAATGAGAATTGATAAATTTTTATGGTGCGTACGTTATTTTAAAACCCGAAGTTTAGCAGCCGAAGCTATTAAAAAAGGGCATGTAAGCGTGAATTCGCAAACTGCTAAAGCTTCTCGAGATGTTTTTCCTTCAGACAAAATTGTTTTACGTAAGGACCAAATAAATTATGAAATGGTTGTTTTAGATTTGCCTCCAAATCGCGTGGGTGCCAAATTGGTTGATATGTACATTAAAGATACTACCCCGCAAGAAGCTTTTGACCATTTAGAACTTTTAAAGCTTGCCAAACAACATTACCGAGCAAAAGGACAAGGAAGGCCAACTAAGAAAGATCGTCGAGATATTGAAGATTATGTTGAAGATATTGATACAGACGATGAAACTACTGAAAAACAAGCCTAAACAAAAACAAACAACAAAACCGAATGGAAAATATTATTTTAACTGATCAAGAAATTAAATTTAAAACCAAACGAATTGCTTATCAGATTTACGAAACCTTTGTAAACGAGCAAGAAATTGTTATTGCAGGAATTTCTAAAAGCGGTTATATTTTTTCGCAACGTATTGCCGATGAATTAGAAAAAATTTCTGATTTAAAAGTAATACGTTGCGAGGTAGCAATTAATAAAAGTGAACCATACCAAAAAATAAACACATCAATACAACCCGAAGCATACCAAAACAAAGCGGTTGTTTTAGTTGATGATGTTTTAAATTCTGGTGCAACCTTAATGTACGGTGTAAAACATTTTCTTGATGTACCGATAAAAAAATTAAAAACAGCTGTTTTGGTAGACAGAAATCATAAAAACTTCCCGATTAAGGCAGATTTTAAAGGCATTTCGCTATCAACTTCTTTACACGAGCACATACAAGTTGTTTTTACAGAAAATAGCGCACAAGCCTTACTAAGTTAGTTTAGAAACAAGCTCCGCAACAACCGCATCAGTTGTTTTACCATCAGTCAACACTGTATTTTTTGATTGATGGTAAAAATAACTACGGTCAAACAAATGTTTGGCTACATATTCGGTTAATTCTTCTTTGCTTTTACCTACAATTAGCGGTCTTTGATTGTTTGATTGTAATAACCTATTTACAATCTCGTTAATCGATGTTTTTAAGTAAAAAGAAGCAATATCTGTATTTTTAAGAACTTCATGGTTGTTTGCATAACAAGGTGTGCCACCGCCCAAACTTAAAACAAATTGAGAATGATTTTCTAAAAATTGATGCAGGGCTTGATGTTCGTATTTTCTAAAAAAAACTTCGCCTTTTTGATTAAAAATTTCTGAAATGCTTAATCCAAGGTTTTGCTCAATAATAGAATCCAAATCGTAAAACGGAATATTTAAGGAATTGGCCAGCGCTTTACCAACGGTAGATTTGCCAGAGCCCATATATCCTACTAAAATAATTTTGTTCATGTATAAACTACTTATAATAAATAACTTAATAAATCAGGGGTAAAAAAAAGCAAATTTAAATGTTTTTTCTCTTGCATTGTTAAAAAAACGTCCTATCTTTGCACCCGCAATAAGGCAGTTAATATACTGCTATTTTTGCTAACAAATATAACAAAATGACTTGGTAGCTCAGTTGGTAGAGCACATCACTTTTAATGATGGGGTCCTGGGTTCGAGCCCCAGCCAGGTCACTTTTTATTGAATTTTACTTTTTTAAGTAATGACTTGGTAGCTCAGTTGGTAGAGCACATCACTTTTAATGATGGGGTCCTGGGTTCGAGCCCCAGCCAGGTCACTTTTTATTGAATTTTACTTTTTTAAGTAGCGACTTGGTAGCTCAGTTGGTAGAGCACATCACTTTTAATGATGGGGTCCTGGGTTCGAGCCCCAGCCAGGTCACTTTTTATTGAATTTTACTTTTTTAAGTAACGACTTGGTAGCTCAGTTGGTAGAGCACATCACTTTTAATGATGGGGTCCTGGGTTCGAGCCCCAGCCAGGTCACTTTTTTATTGAATTTTACTTTTTTAAGTAACGACTTGGTAGCTCAGTTGGTAGAGCACATCACTTTTAATGATGGGGTCCTGGGTTCGAGCCCCAGCCAGGTCACTTTTTTATTGAATTTTACTTTTTTAAGTAACGACTTGGTAGCTCAGTTGGTAGAGCACATCACTTTTAATGATGGGGTCCTGGGTTCGAGCCCCAGCCAGGTCACAAACTTCGAGTCAAGCTATTAACTAGTTTGACTTTTTTTTTTAATTTGGCCACGTGGAGAAATTGGTAGACTCGCCATCTTGAGGGGGTGGTGCTGCAAGGCGTGTCAGTTCGAATCTGATCGTGGTCACTTTTTATTCTTTATACTTTTTTACATTTTAATTCGTTTATAAAATAAAAAAATGACAGGATTTGATTATTTTAAGCTGTGTGTAACGGATAAATACGCAACTTTTGAAGGTAGAGCTCGTAGAGCTGAGTTTTGGTACTTTTTACTTTTTAATATTATTTTCAATTTTGTGTTTCTGTTTTTATCGCTAGCACTTGTTGGAGCAACCGATAACACGGTATTTTTTTTAATATACCTTATATATAGTGTTTTAATTATTATACCCAGCATTGCTGTTTGCATACGCAGATTACATGATACAAACAGAAGCGGTTGGTGGTATTTATTAAATTTTATTCCCTTTGGTAGTATTGTACTACTTTTTATGTATTGTTACGAAGGGGATGTTGGCAGAAATGGTTATGGTAACGATCCGAAACGTCCAGAAGTTATTATTGAGTTTGAAACCATAAATAAAATATCATAAAAAAAGCAGTACTTAAAGTACTGCTTTTTTATTTCGATAAATTATTAATTGCTTCGCTACCGGGCAAATCCATCTTATCTGTTAATGCAGATAAAGATTTTAGTGAAAAATTACCTGACAAGGTCATTACTGTAATGTTATTAGCGCTTTGCTGATCTTCAATCAACATAAGCAATTCAGCTATCAAATCGCTATTTTTAGTGTTTTTTACATAAACTTTTACCAGTTTTCCGTTGTTTAAGGCATTTGTAATTTCTTGCAACGGATTTTTACTTAAATAATCGTTTGTTGTAACAACTAATAATTTAGCCGTTGGCGCATCAACAGTAGTTAACACGCGTAAATAATCTAAATTTTTAATTAAAGTTAAATAATTCTGTGCGTTGGTATCATTCGGATCAACTTTAATTTTAGACATTAAGTCGAACATTTTTTTATTTACAACCACAGCTTTTACTTTGTCGTGTTTTTCAAACGGTTCAAAAACTGCTTGCGCTTGCGCGTACAAACTTGTAAATAGTAAAAATAGCAGTAAAGTTAGTTTTCTCATAATTGCTTTATTAATCAGTTTAAACGTAAGTTAAGCTTATACGTTTCGATTATGATTTAAATGCCAAGAAATGGTATCTAAAGTAGTTTTAGTTACTTCAAACATACGTTCTATTTTTTTATTTTCTAAACTTTTTTTGGCATGATTGTAATATATAGCAAAACTAATGCCTAAAAATAATACTGAGGCAATAGAAAACCATTTGAGCATGTTGGGTTGTTTTGTTTTCATAGTACGTGGTATTAAGCTAAATATACGCAGAAAAATAAAGTAATGGTAAGATTAAACAAAAAATCTCCCTTTACAGGGAGATTTTTTGTTTAATCTTGGTAAAATCCGTTAGTTCCTAATCCACCTTTAAACGTGGCTAAAACTGAACCTGACGTGTTGTATATTGTTATTGTACTTTCTTCTGTAAACGCATTAGCATCTGATGTAAATACTTTTCCGTCTATCACATTAAATCCGTATAAAGCAGACCAACCACCATCGGCAACTTTAAAAAGTTCTTTTGCTGAGGCATTCTGAGCCAATTGTGCTAAACTAATTTCGTAAACACCTAAATTAGAAGTAAAATATAAATTATCACGATCTTCAACTAAATAATTAGCTCCAGCCAGTGCAAACGTATTGGTTTTAGAAACTGCATTATTTGTAATTGTTTCAATCGTTGTGATTGCTCCAGAAGTTAAAACATAAACCTGACCGTTTTCTTCTGATAATCCTTTAACAGATGCATCAAAAGCAATTGTATTTTCAACCGCTTGTGTTGCTGCATTAATAATAGCCAATTTTCCAGCAGAATAAGGATTAGAACCAACGTAAATTTTATTATTACTTTCTACAAGCAATTCTCCTGCAAAATCAAGAGTAATTGTTTTAACCAAAGTAAAGCTATTGGTATTATAAACCGTTATGGTTTTATTTGAATTGGTTACATACAACAATCCGTTTTCAACCAAAGCATAACGCGGATTATTTAATTGCTCGGTAATTGTAGTTACTTTTTTAAAATCTTTTTTATTTACAACTTCAACTACGTTTGAATTGTTTACAACAATAAAAACCAAATCATCAGAAAAAGCTAAACTTTGAGCAACATCGCCTAATTCTAACTGATTGGCATCAAAATATATATTGTTTTTAATCGCAGTTATTCCTTTATCAATCCAGCTAACAGATGCATTTGTAGAAAGAAAGTTACCTTCATTTAACACTATTATTCCTTCTGAATAATTTACAGCACCGTCTGCATTTCCTGATTTGTTATCATCAGAAGAACACGAAAATAGTAAGCTCGCAACAAGAGCTAATCCAAAAATCTTTTTCATTATTTAGTTTATTAATTAAATTTTTATTGTTAGTTGTACATTATAATTAATTCCGGGTAACCAACGCTCAACCATGGTTTGGTACGCTTGGTTGGTAAAATTATTTGCTTTAATTGCAAGACTGTATTTTGGTGTAATTTGATAATCTACCGCAGCATTGGCAATAAAATAGCTATCAATATTATATTGGGTATTATTATTGGTACGCGTATAAACTTCGCCGTTAAACAATCCGCTAACATCAAAACTAAATTTATTTAGTTGGTAATTGATGCCAAAAGTTGCTTTATGTTTGGGTACATAAATTTGAAACTTATTGGTTTCATCATTTTTAGCATGCGTATATGCATATAAAGCAGACAATTTAAATTGATGTTGATGGATTTGAAACTGATAATCGCCAAAAACTTCGGCTCCCCAAATGGTAACTTTGTTTGTGTTTTGCGCTCCCCAATATCCGCCCGAAGTAGGCAACCATTGAATTAAATTGGATACCGAATTGTAATATATATTAGCTGCTATTGCACTGTTTTTTGTTTTATAGGATTGATTTACCTCAACCTGATAACTTTCTTCCGGCTTTAAATCTAAATTACCGCCCGGTTGCCAATACAAATCGTTAAATGTTGGAATTCGGTAATTTTTAGAAGTTCGTACTTTAAGTTCGTAGTTTTCAGTTGGCGTAAACAACAAACCAGCAGAATATAGAAATGGCGTTTCATAATCGGAAGAATAATCAATCTTGGCTCCTACCTCAGCATGCCATTTTTCGGCAAATTGATTGGCATATAAAACAGAAGCTTCTACATTGGTACGTTCGGCAGCATCAATTCCAGAATCATGTCCGTTGCCTTTACTATTAGTTATAGAAACAACAGATGCAAGCTTACTGTGGTTGTTAATTTTATAGCTTCCCTCCCATTTGGCAAAAAGAGAATTTACATTGCCTTCGCTGTATTGATTTAAAGGTAATTGGTCGTAAAATTGATAACGTTCAGAAAATACCGCTGCCTTTAATTCGCTAACAAATGCATTTGTTTTATACTGCCAACTTAACAAGTTCCTAAAGGCATAATTGCGATATTTGGTAGGTATTTGATTTGGGCTAACTAATGAAAAATGACGTTCGTCTAAAAAAGTTGAGCTGTAAAAGCTTACTATATTTTTGTTGTTAATTTTATAACCTAGCGTTGCCCCAACGGTATTAGAATAAAATTGACCGTTTTTATTTTTCCAATCCTTTTTATGTTGTTTGTAATTGTTTTTAGAATCTAATCGATTAAACGAAACGTCAAAACTCCATTTTTGGTTGTTTACTTGCCAACGTCCACCAGCATTGTACGTATCAAAACTTCCGTAACCTAAATTAAATTCTCCTTGATTTCTGTTTTTAAAATACAAATCGTTGTTTAGCTCAATTGTTCCGCCAATGGCACCACTGCCTTTTAAAACACCACCACCGCCCGGTAAAACCGAAATTTGATCGTAACTTTTTAAAGGCATCGAATTAAAATCTGATTGCCCCAACAAAAAGCTATTAACCGGAATTCCGTTCCATAAAACAGCGGTTTGTTGTGCGGTTGTACCACGAAAAGATGGAGATGAAACCATACCAGCACCATTTTCTTTAAAAAAAATAGGCGTTTTAAACTGAAGTAATTGGGTTAAATTTTCAGCATGATTTCGCACAACAGAATCATTCAACTCAATTTTAGATTGGGTTTTATTAAAATTTTTAGAAACTAAATCGGTAATTACAATTTCGTCTAATACATGTTCCTGAGCATATAATCCCGTTACAAAACATGTACTTAAAACAAGCATTAATTTATTTAAATACATAGCTTACCTTACATCCCGAAGGCATTTTTAAAAAGTTATATTAGGCAGGTCTCCTGGCTTGTGTCTTTTTACGAACCTTCCCGTTTGTTTTCTAAACAGTGGTATAAAGCAATGTAAAAAGCATTCTAAATAGAACAAAACATACAGTTGCGGGTACAGCACAGGCTTAAAATACCTGTTTCCCTATTATTACAATTTTGTAACCTAATGCGCAGCAAATATAAAAAAAGATATGTATAAAACAGATGTTATCTAAAACAAGTTCCTATTTTTGTAGACAAATAAAGTAAATAATATGAAAAAAATCGGTCTACTTTTCGGAGTTCTTTTTTTATTTTTTAGTTGCCAAAAACAAACCGAACAACAAAATTTAGTTACGCAGGTAACTAACGAAATTGAATATGCTAAAAATTTTGAATTATACAGTTATCCAAATTTTCAGCTTCTAAAAATCACTAAACCTTGGCAACAAGCCAATAATGCCATAACCTACGTATTAGCAAAAAACCAATCTTTAGTACCAGATAGCTTAAAAAAACAGCCATTTATACAAGTTCCGGTTCAAAAAACAATTGCAACTTCAACCACACATATTCCGTCTTATGATATGTTACAAGAAGTTGAAAGTTTAATTGGTTTTCCGAATTTAAGTTACATTTCGTCGCCTAAAGTTCGCGAAAATATTAAGGCCGGAAAAATAACCGATGTAGGCGAAAACGAAAGTTTAAACACCGAGTTAATTATTGATTTAGCTCCCGATTTAATTATTGGTTACGGCATGGAAAGCAGTAATAAAACGCTAGATCAGTTTCAGAAAATTGGCATTCCAACCATTTACAATGCCGATTGGACCGAACAAACTCCGCTTGGAAAAGCAGAATGGATTAAATTTTTTGGGGCATTATTTGATAAAAATGAATTAGCAAAATCACAATTCGATTCTATTGCATTACAATACAACGATTTAAAAAAATTAGCACAAACAGCTAACAATAAACCGCAAGTTTTTTCGGGCGGATTATACCAGAACATTTGGTATGCACCCAAAGGAACAAGCTGGGGAGCTATTTTTTTAGAAGATGCGAACGCAGATTATATTTGGAAAGAAACACAAGGCGATGGCAGTATTGCCATTTCTATAGAACAAGCTTTATTAGATGCCAAAAATACACCAATTTGGCTAAACCCAAGCGGTTTTGAAACCTTACAAGATGTAGCTAAAAATAGCCAACACAACTTGCAATTTGATGCTGCTAAATCGGGAGAAATATATACCATTGCAAATAAAAAAGGAGAAACCGGCGGGGTGATTTATTACGAATTGGGCCCGAATAGACCTGATTTGGTATTAAAAGATTTAATAAAAATTCTACATCCCGAATTACTTCCTGATTACGAACTTTACTTTTATGAAAAATTAAAATAGCTTGATAATTTCTAAAAAACATATTGCCTTTTTTATCCTTTTTACCTTTGCTTTTGTTTTGTTTTTATTGCTTAACATCAGCTTAGGATCGGTTACCATTCCATTTAAAGAAATTGTAAATGCATTAATCGGAAACGAGGTAAGCAAATCAACTTGGGAATATATTGTTTTAAATTACCGATTACCAAAAGCAATTGCTTGCATTTGTGCTGGTATTGCTTTATCCATTAGCGGATTATTAATGCAAACCTTATTTAAAAACCCGTTAGCAGAACCTTATGTTTTAGGTATTAGTTCGGGGGCAAGTTTGGGGGTTTCAATCGTAATTTTAGGCGTTTCCTTTTTACCTGTTTTTTTACAAGAAATTGTATTGCAACCGTACGGCATTGTAATAGCTTCTAGCTTAGGTAGTTTATTGGTTTTACTTTTAGTTTTAGCTGTTGCCAAACAATTAAAACAAACCATGGCTATTTTAGTTGTTGGTTTAATGATTGGTAGCTTTACTGCAGCATTTGTAAGCGTTTTAACCTATTTTAGTTCGGCAGAACAAATTAAAAAATTCACCTTTTGGTCTTTAGGTAATTTAGGTAATTTAGATTGGTTGAGTATTAAAATATTAGTTATCTGCCTGATAATTGGCTTACTTTTAGCATTACAATCTATCAAAGCACTTAATTCATTATTATTAGGAGAAAATTATGCGCGTAGTTTAGGCATCAATTTTAAAAAAACACGTACCATAATTATTTTAGCAACTTGTATTTTAACCGGATCGGTAACCGCCTTTGTTGGGCCCATTGCTTTTATTGGTTTGGCCATTGCTCATATTACAAAGTTGGTATTTAAAACATCTAATCATTTTGTTTTGTATTTGGGTTGTATTGTTTTAGGTCCAAGTATCTTATTGCTTTGTGATACCATTTCGCAAATGCCAGGTTTTGATTTTATGTTACCTATAAATGCCATAACATCTATGATTGGTGCGCCCATTGTAGTTTGGTTAGTACTGAGAAAAAATAATAAGATTGTATAAGGATGGAAAATGTTATTTTACAAACCGAAAATATAACTACGGGCTATGACAAAAAAATAGTTTCCGAAAATATTTTAATACAATTAAAAGCCGGGCAATTAATTACGTTGATTGGTGTAAACGGAGTAGGAAAATCAACTTTATTAAGAAGCATTACCGGAATAATTCCAGTAATAAGCGGAAACGTTTCATTAAATAATCGCTCAATTGCTAACTATTCAACTTTAGAATTAGCACAACAAATTAGCGTAGTTTTAACCGACAAATTGCCCCCAAGCAATTTAACAGTTTACGAACTTGTTGCATTAGGCAGACAACCTTATACCAATTGGTTAGGTAATTTAGCTTCTGAAGATTTAGAAAAAATTGATTGGGCAATTAATCTAACCGAAATTAATGTTTTAAAGCATAAAAAGCATTACGAATTAAGCGATGGGCAATTGCAAAAAGTTTTAATTGCTCGTGCATTAGCTCAAGATACGCCCTTAATTGTTTTAGACGAACCTACCACGCACTTAGATTTGGTGCATAAAGTTTCGGTTTACAAATTGTTACAAAAGCTTGCAAAACAAACCAACAAATGCATCTTAGTTTCTACTCACGATGTTGATTTGGCTTTGCAGATGAGCAATGAAGTTTTGGTTTTAACGGAAGAAAAGCTTTATCAAAACACACCTCAGAAATTAATTGCAAGTTCGATTTTAGAACAAATTTTTATTCACGATGATATCTACTTTGATAAAGAAAAAGCAAAGTTTATTATAAAATAAAAAAGACCAGTAAAACTGGTCTTTTTATTGTAATTAAACCCCCATAAATGTGAAAGGTTGACTTACATTTAAATAGCTATTAGATAAACCAATATATTGTTGACTTTTAGAAACATCTAATTTTTTAACCGGTGTTTCTGGACTAAAATCTAACGTTTTTAAATCAATCCATAATGGTGTTAATGATAACGGATCTTCGTAATAGTAAACTAAGTTAGTTTGATCAGCAACCGTTCTCCATTTTGTTGAAGATAAATTTGGTTTTCCTTCAATATGAACCCCATAAGGAACCGAACAGTTTCTAATAATACTAAACGCGGCACCAACCGCAACTTTAGGATCATCACTTTGTTTTACAGCTTTAGCATAGTAAGATGCTCTTGCAAAACGATCTTCAGAACGTCCTGAACCTGGTAATGAAATATTACCTGGAATAAAGCTAATGTAATTATTTACCGCTAATTGTTTATCAAACGTTGGTGAATTGGTTAATACATTATATTCTGGGCTATGGTAAATAACCAATTTTTCATCAATATATTCAAAAATAGCGCTATCACCTTTTGAGTCAGAAATGGCTAAATGCACAGTTGCTAATGAAGTACGCCCTGGTGTATTAGCAGTTACAATAGTAATCGGATTTTTTTGTAAATCTTTTACTGCTTCATCAACCGTTGCATAGTTATCTAGTACGTACTGAGCCCAAATAGCCAAGCTCATTCCTTTTTGTTTTCCGTTTGCATTAAATTTAGGATAAATAGATTCTTCTAACCATAAAATATTAGAAACTAATCCTTTTTCATTAATCCCGTCGGTTGTAGCAATATCAAAAGCAGAAACTACTACGCTTCCGTATTTTGATTTCCATTTTGCTGATGCTTTACCAACTTCTCCATTACGTTCTGCTCCACGCGGAAAAACCCAAATATTTGGATAAATATCATCTTTCCAATCCATAGATCGAGCTGTAATAATCATTTTATTTTCTGGGCCTTTATATACAACGCGTGTACATGCATAAGCCGTATATGCACTTACTGCAATAGCTGCAATAAAACATAAGGTTAAAAATAGTGATGCTTTTTTCATTTTTTTAGTTATTTATTAATTGTTATATAAAAATCCTACATTATCAATCCAAAATTTACTATCAACATTTCCGGTATAAGGCGCTCCGTTACTCGATGAAAACTGCAAAATTAAATGCGTTACTTCATCAGTTTCATTACCCCAACCTTGCTCGATAATAGGAACAACTTTACCTTTACTATTCTTTGCATAATACGCATTTTCTCCTTGTAAAAGCCCCATATAAGGCTTATAAAATGCTTTTTTAGTAATATCACCGTACTGAACAGGAATTTGATGTTTATTCTGCCATGTATTTTCGGTTTTAGTAAAAAGTTGCCATCCTGTTCCGATGCGCTTCGCATAAATATTTCCTGCAGCATCTTCCCATCTTTTTTGTAAAATTATTTGTACTTCACCATTATCTTTTTCGTTAGTTTCTGTTCCTTTTGCACTCATTCCATTTATACGTTTTGATGCACCACCAGTAACAATTTTATAATCAAATTGCAGCGCTTGTGGTTTTTTAGTAAACGGAATACCCGCACTTAATTTACTTCTCGGGTTTTTGGTATCTGTAATAGGTTCTAACATTTCTCCTAAAAATATAGTTCCGCTAGCTAAAACATTAATATTTATTACGCCTAAAACTTTTACACGTTCAACACGTGTTTCTAATCGAGCTGCAAAACCATTTCCGTGTTTTTCAGGAAAAACCGTTACGCTGCCTTTGGTAATTCCACTAACGGTTGCTAAAACCGATGATGTAGCCCAAGGCGATTTCGTATTTTTATACGGTGTGTTATTTTTCAACGTATCCTTTTGCGGTGTAATTTCGTACAAATATTGCATTTTTCCACCTATTACGTACGATTCTTTAATTTCTCGAACCATCCAATTATTCATATCACCGTAAGGCAATAATTCAAATTTTTGGGCTTGTACTTGATTTGCAAACAAGGTTAGAAAAAGTAAACCAATGGATTTATATAAAAACTTCATGGGTAGGTTATTTAATGTTATTTTTTTTAAGCATTTCAAAATCTTGCTTTTTTAAATTCATTTTTTTATACGGTACCGCTTCGTCATGATCGTTTAAATACATACGCTCTTTCTCAACAAAATTAGGATTCAACAACGATAAATCAGCATCGTAATACTGTGTTTTAATATTTGCTGCATCAATAAAGGTATGATAAATCGCATTGGTAGAAATACCTTTTAACAAATTATTTTCGGCTCCTATAATTTTGTCTGGATAACCAGAAATAAACTGCGGCGAAAACCACATAAATATCGGAATACGCAATTGGTAATAAGTTGGCGTTGGCGAAGCATGTAAAAATCTGCCTCGGCTATCGTCAAATAAATCTTCACCATGATCCGATGTATATAAAAAAGCAGTTTCTGCATCGTATTTTTTTAATACATCAATGGTTGATGCTAAAAAATGATCGGTATATAAAATGCTGTTGTCATAAGAATTTACCAATTGCTGTTTGTTTGATTTACTTACTGCCGTAACAACATCTGGCGTAAACTTTTT
The DNA here is from genome assembly GCF_025919725.1 of Flavobacterium agricola. Classification (NCBI taxonomy): domain Bacteria; kingdom Pseudomonadati; phylum Bacteroidota; class Flavobacteriia; order Flavobacteriales; family Flavobacteriaceae; genus Flavobacterium; species Flavobacterium agricola. The sequence continues at coordinate 1,589,831 of NZ_CP081495.1, forward strand.
AAATTCACTCGGATAGCGATCCATATAATTAAAGTGCGATCCGTAGGTATGCAACAAAATAAATAAATCACCTGGTGTTTCTTGAATCATTTGATCCATAATTGGTAACAATTCTTCATCAAACGGATTGTTTACCAGCCCGGTTTTAGGATTTGTTTTTCTAATGGTTTTATAAATATCTGCTTCTTTGGTAAAAAATTCAATAAAAGATGCATTTTCTGCTTGGCTTGATAAGCAAATGGTTGTAAAACCAGCTTCTTTAAAAGCGGTTAATAATCCTTTTTTATTGTATATCAAATCGTAATTTTCTGCTTCGGAATCAGATAATATTATTGAAACGCTTTTATGTGTGGTATTAGATTGCGTTAACGCATCTTTAAACAAATAAATATTTTCTTGCAGTTTTAATTTCGGATTTGTTTCGCGCTCGTACCCATAAAGTTCCCAATTATCTGCACGTCCGGTTTCGCCAACTACTAAAACAAAAATTTGACGGTTGTCTGATGTTTTAGTTCTTTCACTACCAAAAGTAAAATCTTTAGATGTTTGTTTATAATGTTTAACCTTATTCCATTTAACAACGGCATAATCTAAATTATAAAGTGCATTTATAGGATAAACATCGTGGGTAAAGCTAAAATCGTCGGTGTTTTTATCCATTCCTAAAAAAGATAATCCAAAAGAAATAAGAAATAACACTAAAGAAGTTTTAAGCATTTTATAACGATAGCTTTTTTCTAATCTTATTTTTAAACGCCATTGACGGATACCTAAAATAATAGCAGGCAAGTACAACACAATTACCAAAACAATAGAAGGCAACAAACTACCTAAAAGTTCATTTACTTCAGATGTATTTGTTGTTACCACGTTTATAAACATGTCAGAAGCAATTACATCGGTGCCAAACAAATAAAATAAAACAATTTGAAAAGCGTGTAAAACTAACAGTGGAATACAAATAATTTGCATTACGCCGGAATTTTTGTATACTGTAAATAAAAACAAGAACAAGGCAATTGGAAATATAAAAATTACACATTGCCCCCAAAAATTTACCGGTTCGGTAAAAACAAAATACAAATTAGGTACCATGTTGACTAAAACATAATACCACAAATAAAATTTAGGATTTTTTAAAATTGAACTGTTTTTTAAAAGATTCATCCGGTATAAATAAGTTTAAAAAGATTCGTTTATGTTAAAATAAAATCCGCTTTGATTTTTACCAATTCCGTAATCAAACCGAATGTTTACGCGGTTTTTAAATTCCCAGCGGTAGCCAATGCCGTAGTTAGGTAAAGTTTGTTTCCATTGGTAGGTATCAAACGAATGAAAAACATTTCCTGCTCCACCCCAAAGCACTACACCGTGGCGGTTGTATATTTTTTGGCGTAATTCTATTTGGGTATTAACTTGTTTTTTATCTCGATATTGTCCTTTAAAATAACCTCGCATTTGTCTAGATCCGCCAAGTTGTGGCAACATATTCCAAGGCACATCGCCATTGGCAAAATTTCCGTTTAAATCAAAAGCCAAAATACCGCCTTTCCAAACTTGTTTGTAGGTACGCGCCGTAAAATCAATCTGATTAAAATTATACGAGCTACCTAAAGCTTTGGTATAAAATGTTTGTTGCAAACTAACATAAACGCCTTTGTAAGGATTGGGAATAAAATCGCGCGAATCGTACGAAAAAACATATCCTCCGCCAACAGCCGTTGTGTTGTAATTTTGGTCGGGAGCAATAGCCAAATTTTTAAAATCTTTAGCACGATAATTTTGTGCAGAAACTACAGCACCTGCATATACGTTGCTCCAAAACTTTTTAAGGAAATTGGCATCCAACCCCAAACGATAATCGTTGTAATCAGACGAAACGTCTGCCAAACCAGCTTCGTAACCAATACCAAAATATTCGCTCGGTCTGAAAGCAAAATTCATATCGTAATAAATGCGGTATTTATCTTTAGGAAAAATAGTTGTATTCTCAACCCCAATGCTAAAAAAACCACTGGTTGTAATGTTGGTATAAATAGCCACGTTAGATGGCGATAAACTTAAATCTTCCTTATCTATTCGGTACAAGCCCGAAGCAACCATACCAATACCAAATTGCGTATCTACCGAATAGCTTGGCCCACCAATAAAGGAAATGTCAAATTTTTTTTCAGATTTATCTTTTTTAGCTTCTTCAAAATAATTTACTATGCGTCCAAAAAAGCCAGCTTTTGGCACGCTATCAACAACCGTATTTTCGGGTTCAGTATTTACTTGTGAAAAAGCAGTAAAAGCAGTAAATATCTGAATAAGAACAAGTAACTTAAGTTTTAATTTCATCAGCGCTTTTAAACTGGTTTTACCAGTAGTTTAATAATTAATTTGTAACGTAAAATACATTCGAAAAGTATTTTTTGTAAGTTAATAAATACATAATTTTCTATTAGATGTATTTTTAAAATCTAAAAAACAAAATATTTTTTACATAAAAGCCGTATTTTGGCTGTGTCGTAATTTACATTTGATAAAAAAACACATATGAATACTATCTTTTTACTTCTAATTGTAGGAATCATTTTTTTAGTACTTGGATATATAGTCGCAAAAATTTCTGAAAAAAGACAAAATAAAATTGAAATTGATGCTATAAAAGCAAATTATGCCCAACAAGAAAGATTATTTGAACACATAATTGCTGAAAATAAAAACAAAATTACCGAGCTCGAAACTAAAAATCAACAAATACAAAACGCTTATCATGAATTGGATATTGCCATTCATAAAAAAGATACCGAATTTGATTTGTTATTGGAGCAGTTTAAAAATAAAGAAACCGAAGTTTTAAAATTACAAGAACAATTTAAAGCACAATTCGAAGTTTTAGCACAGCAAATTTTAGACGAGAAATCGATGAAGTTTACTGAAATTAACGAACAAAAAATAAAAGCTATTTTATCGCCCTTAAACGAAAAGATTCAACATTTTGAAAACAAAGTAATCGAAAATCAACGCGTAAGCACCGATTATCACGGACAATTAAAAGCACAAATTGAAAACTTACATAAAGTAAGTTTAAAAATGAATGAAGAAACTTTAAACTTAACCCGTGCTTTAAAATCAGAATCTAAAACACAAGGTAATTGGGGCGAATTAATTTTAGAGAAGGTTTTAGAAAAATCAGGCTTAGAAAAAGGCCGTGAATACGATACGCAAGCACATTTTGTTACCGAAAACAACAAGCACGTTTATCCGGATGTGGTGGTTTATTTACCTGACGGAAAATCTATGATTATAGATTCTAAAGTTTCACTTACCGCATACGAACGTTATGTAAACGAAACAAACGAAACCTTACAACAAGATTTTTTAAAACAGCACGTACAATCTATTAACCAACATGTAGAAACGTTAAGCGCTAAACGTTATCAGGATTTATTACAAGATAAATCGCCTGATTTTGTTTTACTTTTTATGCCGATTGAAAGTGCTTTTGCAAGCGCCCTAAACGAGCAACATAATTTATACACCAAAGCTTTTGATAAGGGCATTATTATTGTGACTCCAACAACTTTACTTGCCACATTACGTACCATTGACAGCATGTGGACCAACCAAAAACAACAAGAAAACGCCTTAGTTATTGCTAAAGAAGCAGGGGCACTTTACGATAAATTTGCAGGTTTATTAGCAGATCTAAATAATATTGGTGCTAAAATAAAAGGTTTAGATAAAGATTATAACTTGACCATTAATAAACTTTCTGAAGGAAACGGTAATCTTATAAAACGGGTAGAACGTTTAAAAGATTTAGGAGCCAAAACCAATAAAAACCTACCCGAAATTACACCCAACCGCTTACTATAAAAACAAAAAACCGGAAGATATAATCTTCCGGTTTTTTTATGTTAATAAACTTTGAGCCAATTTTATAGCACATTTTTCACCATCAATAGCAGCCGATATAATTCCGCCGGCATATCCTGCTCCTTCGGCACACGGATATAAACCTTTAATTTGCGGATGTTCTAAACTAAAATCATCACGCGGAATACGCACCGGCGATGATGTTCTACTTTCTGGCGCATGCAAAATAGCTTCGTTTGTAAAATATCCTTTCATAGATTTACCAAATTCAACAAAACCTTGACGCATGGTTTCAGTTAAAAAACCAGGAAAAACCTCGCCTAATTCTATAGAAGTTGTTCCTGGAACATATGATGTTTTAGGAATTTCTGCCGAAACAATTTTTTTAGAAAAATCTACCATGCGTTGCGCTGGTACACGTTGGGTTGAGCCGGCAATTTTAAATGCTTGCTGTTCTATCGCTTTCTGAAATTCCATTCCAGCTAAGGCACCGTGTTTTGCAAACGGTTTAAAATCTTCCAAGCGCAATTCTACTACAATTCCAGAGTTTGCTGTTGGCTGATCTCGTTTAGAGGGCGACCAACCGTTGGTAACAACTTCTCCAGGTGCTGTAGCACAAGGCGCAATAATTCCGCCCGGGCACATACAAAACGAATACATTCCACGCCCATTAACTTGCTTTACGATAGAATATGGTGCTGGAGGTAAAAATTCTCCTCTAAAATCGCACGAATATTGTATGCTATCGATTAAGGTTTGTGGATGTTCGGCGCGAACACCTAAAGCAAAAGGTTTTGCTTCTATTAAAACTTGTTTTCTATCTAACAATTCATAAATATCACGCGCCGAATGTCCGGTGGCTAAAATTACTTTTTTAGCTGCAATTTTATCTCCATTTTCAAGTACAACGCCTTCTATTTGATTTCCTTTAATAATAAAATCAACCAATTTGGTTTCAAACAAAACTTGTCCGCCAAATTCAATAATTTTTTCGCGCATAGCTGCCATAATTCCTGGCAATTTATTGGTACCAATATGCGGATGTGCATCAACCAAAATTTCTTTAGATGCTCCAAATGCAACTAAAACTTCTAAAGCACGATTTACATCACCACGTTTTTTTGAACGCGTGTACAGCTTGCCGTCAGAATAAGTTCCGGCTCCGCCTTCTCCAAAACAATAATTAGATTCAGGATTTACAATATGTTCCTGATTAATTGCTTTTAAATCGCGGCGGCGCGCACGCACATCTTTACCACGTTCTAAAACAATCGGTTTTACGCCCAATTCAATCAGCTGTAACGCAGCAAAATAACCAGCTGGGCCAGCACCAACTACAATAGCTTCGGGAGCCAAACGTACATCTTTATAATTAGGCAAGGTAATTTCTTGCTCAACAATTTCGTCGTCAGTAAAAAAAACAACAACTTTAAGATTGATTTTAATTGCACGCTGACGTGCATCAATTGATCGTTTTAAAATACTAAAATGTTTTATTTCGCTCGGGCTTACGCGTGTTAACTTGGCTAAAAAATCTTTTAGCAATAACGGCGACGCAGCAACTTCGGGCGAAACTTGTATTTGAACTTCTGTGGGCATTGAATTTTAGATTCGTGATTTGAATTTGCAAAACTAATGTTTTTTACGACTGATTACTAATTGTATATTTGTAATTAAAAAATAATATGGCATATCTTTATTTGGCTTTAGCAATTCTGTTTGAAGTACTTGGATCAAGCTTTATAAAAGCTTCTGACGGTTTTACCAAATGGATTCCGACATTGGTGGTAATTGTTACCTATGTTATTGCCTTTTATTTTTTATCGTTATGTTTAAAAACAATTCCGTTAAGCATTGCTTATGCTATTTGGTCGGGGGTTGGTATTGTTCTTACCGTTTTAATTTCGGTTTATATTTTTAAACAAAAAATAGATTTACCCGCCATTATTGGTATTGTTTTTATTTTAATTGGAGTTATTATTATCAACTATTTTTCTAAAGCTACTCAGTAAAAAATATAATGGAAGAAAAAAAATTAAAATTAATATGGGATTTTAAAGGCCCAGATGCAGCTAAAATTGCTGAACATCATGTAATTCATTTAAATCAGTTTATAGACCGAGAAAATTACCCAATAAAAATTACCGGTACCGAAAATGTGCACGAAATGCATAGCACCGCTTTTATGGTAGTTAACCAATCTACCATGATAGAAATTCGTGATGCCTTAAAACCGCATCGAGGCGAATGGTACGAATAGCACAATAAAAATAACCTCAAACCGATATTTGTTTATGAGCACATTTAAAAAATTAATTTTCGAAAAATCGTTTGTAAATGGTTCGTTTACTAACGAAAGTACTGTAAAGTTAGCTGTTACCAATCCTGCCGATTTAGCTGTAGTTGGCTATGTATTTGATGAAGATAGAACCTTTGTTAAAAAAGCTATTGATGCAGCGCATAATGCCTTTGCATTATGGAAAAAAAATGCAGTTAAAGAACGAAGCAGTTTATTGATGAAATGGTTTGATTTAATTATGGCGCATAAAAATGATTTAGCTACCATTATGACATTAGAATCCGGTAAACCGTTTGCCGAAAGTTTGGGTGAAGTTGATTATGGTGCCGCTTATATACAATGGTTTGCAGAAGAAGCAAAACGCAATTACGGAGATGTAATTCCTGGTTTTGCTCCAAATAAACGCATCATTACCTTAAAACAACCGGTTGGCGTTGTTGGCGCTATTACGCCATGGAATTTTCCAATTGCCATGATTACACGTAAAATTGCTCCTGCTTTAGCTGCCGGATGTACGGTTGTTGTTAGGCCCAGCGAAGCAACGCCGTTAACCGCTTTAGCAATAAATTATTTAGCGCATCAAGCCGGATTTCCGAAAGGCGTAATTAATACTGTTGTAGGATCGGATGCCTCAGAAATGGGGAAAGAATTATGTGAAAACAGAAAAGTTGCTAAAATATCTTTTACTGGATCTACAAACGTAGGTAAGATATTAATGCAACAAAGTGCAGAAACGCTGAAAAAACTAAGCCTAGAATTAGGCGGTAACGCACCTTTTATTGTTTTTGATGATGCCGATTTAGATTTGGCAGTGCAAGGCGCTATGGCTGGTAAATTTAGATTTAGCGGACAAACTTGTGTTTGCGTGAATCGAATTTTAGTACAAGAAAACGTTTATGATGCGTTTGTAGAAAAGTTTACAGCTGCAACAAAAAAACTTAAACTAGGGAACGGTTTAGAAAACAATGTACAACTTGGGCCGTTAATTAACCCGCGCTATAAAACGCATGCAAAATATGGTAGCTGATGCTGTTGCCAAAGGAGGTAAAATTACTTGTGGCGGAAATGCTATTGAGCCGCAATTTTTTGAACCTACCGTGATTGTAAATGCAAACGCCGATATGAATTTTGCTCAGAACGAAATTTTTGGTCCTATTGCCCCTATTTTTAAATTTAAAACAGAAGAAGAAGCTATTGCTATGGCAAATGACACCGTTTATGGCTTAGCTAGCTATTTTTACACCAACGATTTAAACCGAACTTGGCGCGTACGCGAAGCTTTAGAATATGGCATTGTTGGTATTAATGATGGATTAATTTCATCAGAAATGGTACCTTTTGGTGGTGTTAAACATTCTGGTCAGGGCCGTGAAGGTTCTAAATACGGCATGGATTATTATGTTGATATTAAATACGTTTGCATGGGCAACGTACAATAAATAAAAAAACCGAAGCTTAAAACTTCGGTTTTTTTTATGTTAGTTTGCTACATCCGATATAAATTGAATGCGCATCAATCGCAATTCTTCGGTATCAAAATCACCATCAAACTCATCTAATGCTAATGAAATTTTATCTGATTCTGATTCCATAAAATAATCATGAATTTCTTCTTGTTGATCTTCATCTAAAATATCATCAACCCAATATTTAATATTAAGCTTGGTGCCAGAATAAACAATTTGTTCTAATTCTTTAAGCAAGGCATCCATATCTAATCCTTTTGCTTTAGCAATATCGGTTAAGGCCAACTTGCGGTCAATAGATTGAATGATAAACAGCTTTAAAGCTGAATTTGCTCCGGTTGATTTTACAATTAAATCGTCAGGACGCACAATATCATTTTCATCTACATATTTAGCTATTAAAGCAATAAAGTCTTGTCCGTATTTTTTTGCTTTTCCTTCGCCAACGCCATGAATGTTTCCTAATTCTTCAATCGTAATTGGATATTTTAAAGCCATATCCTCGATTGACGGTTCTTGAAAAACCACAAAAGGAGGAACGCCTAATTTTTTTGCGACTTTTTTACGTAAATCTAACAGCATTGCTCTTAAAGCTTCGTCGGTAACGGTATTGGATTTAGATTGAGTTACAATCGTATCATCGTCTGAATCAGAAAAATCATGATCTTCGGTCATTAAAAATGATACCGGCTGTTGTAAAAATTGTTTTCCTTTTTCAGATAAACGAATAACTCCGTAGGTTTCAATTTCTTTAAGTAAATAACCTTGTACTAAAACTTGGCGCAATAAGGCCATCCAATATTTTTCGTCTTTATCTTTTCCAGATCCAAAAAGCGGTTGTAGATCTGCTTTATGGGCTTTTATTAAGGCATTTACTTTACCAATAAGCGTAAAAACAACTTCTTTGGCTTTGTAAACTTGTTTGGTATCTTGAATTATGGTTAAAAGTTTAACCACATCATCTTTGGCTTCAACTTTAGTTTTGGGATTGCGAATGTTATCGTCCATATCGGCACCATCGCCATCAACTTCATCAAATTCTTCACCAAAATAATGCAATAAAAACTTACGGCGCGACATAGATGTTTCGGCAAATGCAACAACTTCTTGCAACAAGGCAAAACCAATTTCTTGCTCGGCCACTGGTTTACCAGACATAAATTTCTCTAGCTTTTCGACATCTTTGTACGAATAAAAAGCCAAACAATGCCCTTCTCCACCATCACGTCCGGCACGACCGGTTTCTTGGTAATAACTTTCTAATGATTTTGGAATGTCATGATGAATAACAAAACGCACATCGGGCTTATCAATTCCCATTCCGAATGCAATGGTTGCTACCACCACATCAACATCTTCCATTAAAAACATATCCTGATGCTTGGCACGTGTTTTAGCATCTAAACCTGCATGATAAGCTACCGCAGAAATGCCGTTAACCTGAAGAACATGCGTAATTTCTTCTACTTTTTTACGTGACAAACAATAAATAACTCCAGATTTACCGCTATTTTGTTTTATAAAACGAATAATGTCAGATTCTACATTTTTAGTTTTCGGACGGATTTCGTAATATAAATTTGGTCGGTTAAACGAAGCTTTAAAAATATTTGCATCCGGAATTTCAAGGTTTTTTAATATATCTTCTTGCACCTTTGGCGTAGCTGTAGCAGTTAAACCAATGATTGGAATATTAGTACCTAATTGCTTAATAATTTGGCGCAAGTTGCGATATTCTGGGCGGAAATCGTGTCCCCATTCAGAAATACAATGTGCCTCGTCAATGGCAACAAACGAAATGTTTATTTCACGCAAAAACTGCACGTACTCATCTTTAGTTAAAGATTCTGGAGCTACGTACAAAAGCTTAGTTAATCCAGAGGTTATATCTTTTTTAACCTGCGTAACTTCTGTTTTTGTTAATGAGGAATTTAATACGTGAGCCACACCAATTTCGGAAGATAAACTACGAATGGCATCTACTTGGTTTTTCATTAATGCAATTAAAGGCGAAACAACAATTGCAGTACCATCTAACACCAAAGCAGGTAATTGGTAACACAATGATTTTCCGCCACCAGTAGGCATAATAACAAACGTGTTTTGTCCAGAAATTATACTGTTCACAACACCTTCTTGTAAGCCTTTAAACTGGTTAAAACCAAAATATTTTTTTAACTCTTTGTATAAATCTATTTCGAGTGGTTTCATTTAAAATATAGGGGAATTTGTGTAAATTTGTACAGAATAAAGATATAACTATTCTTTTAAAATTGCAAATCAATATTAAATACTAGATTTTGAATTCAAACATTAACATATTGGAAACGGCTAAAGTTTCTATTCAACACCAAAGTCAATCTATTTCGCAATTAGTTAACTATTTAACTGAAGATTTTACAGCGGCGGTAGAAAAAATTTACCAAAGCAAAGGCAGATTAGTGGTTACCGGAATAGGAAAAAGTGCTTTAATTGGAAGTAAAATTGTAGCAACTTTAAATTCTACCGGAACGCCTTCTTTGTTTTTGCACGCTGCCGAAGCCATGCATGGTGATTTAGGAATTGTACAACCCGGCGATGTTGTGCTATGCATCTCAAACTCAGGCAACAGCCCAGAAATAAAAGTTTTAGCACCTTTATTAAAACGTTACGGAAATACGCTTATTGGCATGACGGCAAATCCGGAATCCTTTTTAGGTAAAACTTCCGATTTAATCATTCAATCGTACGTAAAAGAAGAAGCTTGTCCAAACAATTTAGCACCAATGGACAGCACAACAGCACAATTGGTTTTAGGAGATGCCTTAGCGGTTTGCTTAATGGAATTGCGTAACTTTAAAGCAGACGATTTTGCCTTGTACCACCCCGGTGGCGCTTTGGGTAAAAAATTGCTTTTACGTGTAGAAAACATGTTAGATGCTAGCAAAAAACCTTTGGTTAACCCAAATTCGAGCATAAAAGATGTAATTGTTGAAATTGGAGAAAAACGCTTGGGCGTAACCGCAGTGGTAGAAAACGGTAAAATTGTTGGTATTATTACCGATGGCGATATTCGTCGTATGTTAGCAACGCGAGATGATTTACAAGGCGTTTTAGCTGCTGATATTATGAGCAAAAACCCAAAAACAATAACGTTAAAAGATATGGTTGTTGATGCATTTAACCTAATGGAAAACAATGCAATTACCCAACTTATTGTGGTTGACGAAGCAAACAATTACCAAGGAATTATTCATATTCACGATATTTTAAAAGAAGGAGTTATATAATGGCAGAAGAAAAAAAGTTTAAAGAAATGTCCTTTTTGGACCATTTAGAAGAACTTAGATGGTTGTTAGTTAAAAGCTCGGCAGCTATTATTATTGGAGCTATTATAGCTTTTAATTTTACTAAATTTATTTTTGACACGGTTATTTTTGGTCCGAAAAGCGGCGATTTTATTACGTATCGTTTTTTTTGTAAAATAGCTCAAAAATACGATTTTGATCAAAGTTTTTGTATGACCGAATTGCCATTCGAATTACAAAACAGAACCATGGAAGGGCAATTTGCCATGTTAATTTGGACCTCGGTTACCGTTGGTTTTATAATTGCGTTTCCGTACATTTTATATCAAATTTGGAGTTTTATTGCCCCAGCTTTGTACGATAAAGAAAAAGCAAATGCGAAGGTATTTATTTTTGTTTCATCGTTGTTATTTTTTATAGGAGTTGCGTTTGGGTATTTTATATTAACCCCATTATCAATCAACTTTTTAGCCAATACATCTATTAGTGATATGGTAAAAAACTCGATCGATATAAATTCGTACATTGCTTTAGTAAAAACCACATCATTGGCTACGGGCTTGGTATTTGAGCTGCCGGTTGTTATTTATTTCTTATCACGATTTGGCATTGTTTCGCCCGAAATTTTAAGAGATTACCGCCGCTATTCTATCGTAATAATTTTAATTATTGCAGCTATTGTAACACCGCCCGATATAATTAGCCAAATTATAGTTTCAATTCCATTATTAATTTTATACGAAATTTCGATTTACATTTCTAAATTTGTATACAAAAAACAAGAAGAAAATGAGTAATCTAGTTCAAGAATTTAATGACTACCGTGCTAAAATGAACGAAAAGTTATTAAACGACGACAATAAAGTAATTAAAAGAATATTTAATTTAGATACAAACGCATACATGGAAGGTGCGTTAGATGTTAAAACTAAAGAACTTTTAGGTTTAGTTGCATCTGCCGTATTACGTTGTGACGATTGTATTAAATACCATTTAGAAACGGCTTACAACAACAACGTTTCTAAAACCGAAATGATGGAAGCAATGAGCATTGCAACATTAGTTGGTGGTACTATTGTTATTCCGCATTTACGCCGTGCGTATGAATTTTGGGAAGCATTAGAAACTCAGAATCAAGAATAATTTAGAATTCCATTTTTAAATAGAAACATGAAGTTAAGAGCCGAAAATTTAATTAAAACATACAAAGGTAGATCGGTTGTAAAAGGCATTTCGGTTGAAGTAAACCAAGGTGAAATTGTTGGATTACTTGGCCCAAACGGTGCCGGAAAAACAACCTCGTTTTACATGATTGTAGGTTTAGTAAAACCAAACAGTGGTAATATTTATTTAGATGATTTAAATATTACAGATTACCCAATGTACAAACGGGCACAACACGGTATTGGATATTTAGCTCAAGAAGCTTCGGTATTCAGAAAATTAAGTATTGAAGATAATATTTTAAGCGTTTTACAGCTTACAAAATTATCTAAAAAGGAACAAGAAGCTAAAATGGAATCGCTGATTGATGAGTTTTCATTACAGCACATTCGTACCAACCGCGGCGATTTACTTTCTGGTGGCGAACGCCGCCGAACAGAAATTGCACGTTGTTTAGCTACTGATCCAAAATTTATTTTACTTGACGAACCTTTTGCTGGGGTTGACCCAGTTGCGGTAGAAGATATTCAGCGCATTGTTGCCAAGTTAAAAAATAAAAACATTGGTATTTTAATTACCGACCACAACGTACAAGAAACTTTAGCTATTACAGATAAAACCTATTTGATGTTTGAAGGTGGTATTTTAAAGGCCGGAATTCCGGAAGATTTAGCTAGCGACGAAATGGTTCGTAAAGTTTACCTAGGTCAAAACTTTGAATTACGTAAAACAAAAATTACGTTTGAATAACAAAAAAGCGATGAACTTATTCATCGCTTTTTTATTTTATAAGTAAAGAATCTAACCTTTGTTGGTTGCCATTAAAAACATTTACATCAACCGCACCTTTAATGCCGTTTACATAACCTTTTTCAGTAAACTGCCAAAAATGCCAATTGGGTTTCATATTCTCAGTAAAAAAATTATAATTCGCAATCCATAAAACATGATTCGGAAAATGACTTTCTAAATAACTTTCATGAAAATTTTGCCCAGAATATAAAATTGTTTTTTGCTTGTAATGCTTTTCTACCAAATCCATCCAAGTTTTAATATTTTGAATAAATTGTGCCCGGGTAATTTTTTTAGGTAAAGCTTCAACATCTAAAATTGGCGGAAAATCATGCTGTTGTAAGGTAACGGTTTTTATAAAATTGGCTGCTTGCAACTTAGGATCTTCGTCCGGGCGGTAATAATGGTACGCTCCGCGTATAAAATTATGTTCCTTAGCCATTTGCCAATTCGTTTTAAAGGCAGCATCTTTTTTATTAGCTCCTGCAGTTGCTCTAACAATTACAAAACTTATCGGTTCAACATCTTCAATGCACGAAACCAAATCCCAAGTAATTTTATCTTGGTATTGTGAAACATCAATCCCAAAAATATAATCACCTTCGTGGCGGTTTAATAATTCTAAATTTCGAATATTATACGCACTAATTTTACGTGGTTCAATGGCTTTACAAGCACCATCTGGATCAAACCGAATGCCCGAATTGGTTGTAATACTTTCACAAAAAGTTTTGTGATTTAAACACAAATACAACTGAATGCCGTGTCGGTAATGCAGCACAAAAACTGCTAGCACAAGCCCTACAAAAACAAATGCGAAATAAAAAAAAGCTTGGGATGTGCCAAGCTCTTTTTTTGTGTTTTTTGGTTTTGGTTTTTTATTTTTCATGTGTTTAAAACACTAAATAGCAGCCTTTGGTTTTACCAATAAAGATAAAAAGATATACAATAATATAATTAACGGAATAGCTAAATATTGCAAGGCAAACAATAAGATTACGGATGCAACTAAAAAGCCAACCTGTAATTTATATTTCTGAAAGGTAAAGTTTTTAATTTTTAATGAGAATAAAGGAATTTCTGCATTTAAAATATAAGCACTTAAAACTGAAATAATGACTAAAAAATACGGATTAGAAATGATGTCTGAAACCCATTGAAATTGGTTTTGAAACAAAATCATAGGTAAACTTAAAATAAACAAAGCATTTGCTGGCGTTGGTAAACCAATAAACGAATCGGTTTGACGCGTATCAATATTAAACTTAGCTAAACGGTAAGCCGAACCTAAAGTAATTAAAAATCCGATGTAAGGTACTGCCCCCATAAACCAAGTTTCTTCTGTTAAATTGTACATTTCTTGGTTTTCCTGAATGTCTGCAAACATTTTATACATTACCAAACCGGGCACAACGCCAGACGTAACCATATCGGCCATTGAATCAAGTTGTAAACCTAAATCGCCAGAAACGTTAAATTTGCGTGCAAAAAATCCGTCCCAGAAATCAAAGAAAATTCCTAAACAAACTAAAGAAAATGCTTCATTATAATTTCCGTTAAAAGCATGAACTAAAGCTAATAAACCAGCAGAAAGGTTTAAAAAAGTAAGAAAATTTGGAATGTGTTTTTTAATTGACATATGATATAATTTATGTAGCAAATGTAGGAATAAGAATGATATTTTCAACTTTTTCACAACTTATTTACAAGGAAATTTTAACAGCTAAAAACCTTGTTTATCCTACTATTTACAATGGTTTAGAAATTATGATTTGCAACTAGAATTGGTTAAAAAAATTGTTCAAATCAAAAAAAAAACACAGCACAATCGAGCTATATTTTTGTCTGTATTTAATAAAGATACATAATGTTGTAAAATAAACACATAAATTAAAAAAATAGTTCTTTTTAAGTTTTTATAAAAACGTAAATTAGCCAATATATTTCACATTGATTTTTTTTTGAAGAAGATGAATAAAGCAAAAAAACTTTTTTTATTTGTTGCATTTTTTATGCTTAACCTTGCTGTACAAGCGCAAAAAATTGAGTTATCCCCGCAAGCAGAAATAAGCATTTTAACCTGCGGAACCAGCAACGAATTGCATTCGTTGTTTGGGCACACGGGCATACGTATAAAAGATAAGTCCAAACATATTGATTGGGTTTATAACTTTGGTGCTTTTGATTTTAGGGCACCTAATTTTTATGGAAAGTTTTTAAAAGGCGATTTATTATATTTTATTGGTAAAGATGATTTTAATAGTTTTTTATTTAATTACCAAGCAGAGAATCGTAGCGTTTGGGAGCAGCCCTTACAAATTACCCAACAACAAAAACAAGCTATTTTTGATGAGTTAACGTCAACTTACGGAACAGAAAAAGCTTTGTACACCTATAAATTTATTGACAAAAACTGCACAACTTTAGCTGTAAATTTAATAGCGAATAACACTGGAATTGATTTTAACTTGCAATTACCCGACGCAGAGAACTTAAGCAATCGGGAAATTTTAAACACCTATTTAAAAAACGATTATTTGGTTGGCATGGGTATTAATTTACTTTTTGGGATAAAAACAGATCAAACTTTTAATCATATATTTTTGCCGGAACAATTTTTAACTTCAATAGCTTCTACAACTATTAACAATAAAAAAATAAGTGATGAAACTATTTTACATTTTGAGGCAACACCGACAAATCATTCACAACTTATTGTAATTCTTGCTATTACTGGCATTTGTATTATAATAGGTTTATTATCTTACAACAAATCTGTTGCATTATTAACTTACGCGTTAGTTGGTTTATTAAGCTTGTTTTTATTTGGTATGCAATTGTATTCGTTTCATAGCGAAGTACATTTTAATTACAATTTGCTTTTAATAAATCCTTTATTTTTAGTTGCTGGATATTTATTGGCAACAAATCAATTAAAAAAATACAAAGCCCTTTTACAAGTTCTATTAGTTTGTTTAGTTCTGTACGTAATTATGGTGGTTTATAACGGATATTTATTTATGGTATTTCCAGTTACTTTAGCTGTTTTTATAACCTTACTGATACAAATTCAATTACATAAAAAAATCCAGCCTTAAAGCTGGATTTTTTTATTGCCCTTTAAAAAGGAGCACGGTATTTAATGTTTTTATAATAATGTTAATATCTAAAGCTAAACTTCGGTTTTTAATATAATACAAATCGTATTGCAGCTTGATAAGGCTATCGTTTATTGTAGAGCCATAATTAAATTTTACTTGTGCCCATCCGGTTAATCCTGGTTTTATTACGTGTCTGGTTTTATACAACGGTACCAATTCTGATATCTGATCCACAAAAACCAGACGTTCTGGACGTGGCCCAATAACCGACATTTCTCCTTTTAATACATTAATAAATTGTGGTACTTCGTCTAATCTTGATTTTCTAATAAAACGACCAAAAGGCGTAATTCTACGATCATTTTTTTGAGCGAATTGCGCTCCATTTTTTTCGGCATCAACAACCATTGAGCGTAATTTAAAAACCTTAAATGGAATACCATACTGCCCCACTCGTTCTTGTTTGTAAAATAATGGGCCTTTATTTGCAAATAAATTAATTAGCATTACAAATGGCAAAATACACAATAATATTACAAGGCCAATTAAGGCAAATAATATATCAAAAAAACGTACTGTAAATAAATAAAATCGGTTAGAATTGCTTCGCCCGTATGGGAAATAGGTGAAAAACTTTTGATCTGAGTCTAAAATTGGTAACCGATAGGTAGCGGTTTCGTAAACCTCATCAAATTCGCGTACTACAATTCCACTTTCCAATGCTTCTAATAACGTTGTTATAAAAATTGGATCAATAGCTACTTTTTCTTTATCTATAATAACAACCTCAACAATATGATTTGTGTTTACAAAATTTTTAACTTCATTTATATTTAATTGTTGAATTTCACTAGCATCTGTTATAGGTTCATTATCGGTAATCAAAAATCCTTTTACTTTATAATGCGGATCAGCTTTTTCTAATTCGGTAGCCAATTCTAATAAACGTTGAGAATGTCCGACAAAAATCACATTTTTTTGGAAACGAACAGCGGTAAGAAATTTAAGATAAAATAAACGCCAAGCGGTTAAGGATAAAAAAACAATAGAAAAGAATAATAAAATTTCTATTCGTTTATTAGGTAATACAGGTGTTATAATTGGCGTGCTAATATAAAGTACGACAATTGTTATGCTACTAACAACAACTTCTTTTAAAATTCGAGGCTGATTAGCTGCTACTTGCAGGTTATACATTTCGAACAATGTGCAACAAAACAAAATATAAAAAACTAGAACCAATATAGATATTGGCGCTGCAAATATATTTTTGAAATAGCTAACGTCAACAAAATGACTTGTTAAATAAATAAATAAAAGAATAATAGAGACATCTAAAAATCTCAAAAGAATTTTACGCTCTGAGATTTCGAAATGGATATTTGTACTTTTTTTCATCTTTTATTTTAATTGTTCTAATAACTTATTCCAGTCATTTTTTATTACTTGCCAATCCCAGGTTTCGGCCTTTTTTCGAGCATTTAATTGAATTTTTTTATATAGAGATTTATCTTTAACAAGTTTATCAATTGCCTGTACCATAAGAGAACTATTATTAGGTTCAACAAGAATACCATCCTTATCTGTTTGAATTAAAAAAGGTAAACCACTAACATTTGTTGAAACAACTGGTAATCCCAATGCCATAGCTTCCATAACACTTACTGGGGTGTTATCGAAGTTTGTAGTATTCAAAAAAATATTATAATTCTCTGACAATTTAAACCATTCTTTCTTACTTAGTTTTCCAGGGAATGATACTTCAACGTTATTATCAGCAGCATATTGTTTTACCTTAATTAAACTTCCATCCTTTTCAGGTCCAACCATGCAAAGCTCCGCTTCTGGATATATTTTTTTTAACTCAATCAATACATCTACTGCTAATAAAGGATTATAAATTTCTGCAAAAGATCTTACCCATAAAACTTTAGGTGAGCTTAAGGTTCTTGGAAGAAAAGAATAATTTTCTATTTCAATAGTATTGGGTATTAACGTTAAATTTTTATATCCTTTTTTTTCAAACTCTTGGAGTAAGTATCCTGAAGGAGAAATATTTCTAAAACTATTAGAAAACATCCAATTACATAGTTTTGGGTTTTTATTTAATCGCATTGGAAGATTTCCGCCTCTTAAACATAAGATATATTTCTTATTTGTAATAATAGATGATAATGACGAAAAAAATGCAAACCAGAAGGCCTTTGAGCTATATGTATCTATAATAACACAATTAACATGATTGTTAAAAAAAATCCCAAATTGCATGTTTAAAAATCTAAAAAAGGGATTTCTGATGTCTGAATAACGTTTAACGTTATAACCTTCAGATATAAGAAAATTTCCTAAAGTTTCAACACTAGTTGGGGTAAAGCCCTTAGCTTGTAATTTGTTTCCTATGTAAACTATTTTCATTTTTAGTTTTTTTCTCAAAATTAATTATGACATTTAATAAGCATAGTGAATATATGAATGCAGGAGCAGCCATTCTCATTGCTGCATGATTAATAGTTAATATCCAAAATATAAAAAAAGGAATTAATAAAAGGTGCTGTCTATTATTGTACCAAACAACAAAAGGCAAGACAATTATAATGAATAAGTAAATAATCCCTAAAGACCCATGTTCGGCTAATAAACGAGTAATTTCATTATGACTTGCTGCTCTAATACCTAATTCTTCTAAACGAATCTCAGAATTTCTTCCAACGCCAACGCCTAAAATAGGATTTTCTAAAAACATATCCCACTCAGACTCTATTAAAGTTTCACGACCAGATAGTTTACTTATCTTTTCTCTTCCAATCGCATCTTGATTATTATATCTTTTAACAATTAAACCGTCTGTTGTATATGAAACAAACCCCCAGAACAAAAGAAAACCAATTATGCTAATAAATGAAAATACTAATATTCTAAACTTAGTTTTTTCATTAGTATAAATAAATAAAATTCCAATGAAAACAAGAATCATTATAAGGGCACAAATCATACCTACCTCCGCGGGAAAAAGTCACAACTCCGCGGTAAGCAGTATAAATAAATAATCCTAGATATAAAAACTTTTCATACGGAATACTTTTTTTTAAAATAAACAATACAAAAAAACAAAAAGTTCCTAAACCAAGAATTGTCGAAACTTGATTTGGACCAAAACCACCAGAGCTTGCGAAGTTAGAAGTAGTTGAAACATAAACATTATCAGCAAATAAAGTGTGTGTAGATATATAAACTACTATTGAAACAATTGGAAGTGATATAACATAAACCAAATTGATTAGCTGTTTGAAATCAATTTTTTTTCCAAAAGTATACAAACAACAAGCCAATAAACAAAGCTCACCCGAAATATTAAAAATAACACTTTTTCGTAGGTTAATCTCATAAGAAGAATCTAGAAGACCAATAAACAAAGAAGGAATTAATAACAAAAACAAAAATATAAACAAAAGTTTAGAAATTTGAACTGGATGAAAAAGTACTCCTAACAAACAAAATAAACTAATTACATATTTTCCATATTCATTAAAAAAAGCCCCCCCTGTCATCCGTAAAAAAATTTCAATTCCGCAAACATAGGCAGCAAAAAACAACGCTTCGTTATTTTTATCCTTGCTTTTAATTATGTACAAAACACCAACAACAACAATTAAAATACTTAAAACCTTAGAAACAATTAAAAAAGAAGATACCACAAGCCCTAAAATAGCATGCAGTAATATAAAATAGATGTACTTATTAGATTTAAATAAATTACTCATTTAATTGTTTTAAAAAAATTGTTATAATCTTGCTCGCAGCATAATTAGTAATAATTTGTTTATTAAAATTTTCTGCTAGATTTTTCCATTGATCTGACACTGGTAAACTCTTAAAAGCTTCTATTAATTGTTTAGAATTATTGTTTTCAATAACATAGCCGGTTTTTAAATGATGAACTAATTCTGGCATAAATCCAACGTTCGAAACAATTGGACACAATCCGGTTAATCCGTATTCTAAAACCGAAACAGGAAATCCTTCGTAACTTGAAACAAGAATACCAACTTGAGCTTGATTCAAAATGTTAAAAATATCGCTACAAAGTCCATAAATAAACACTGAGCTTTCATCATGAGCATCCATTATATTTTTCACCTCATTAAAATAAGCATCATTGTATGTATTCCCTACTAAATGCAAAGACCAACCCAACTTTGAAATTTCTGAGTCAATAAAACATTGTACTAAAAATGAATGATTTTTAGGATTTCTAAAATTTGCTAAACAAACTATTCGTTTTTCGTTATCACCAAATAAAGTTGTGACTTTTATCTCAGAATTAACCGAAACAAAGTTTGGTAAATATATTGTTTTATCTGTTAGTAAATTATTCGCTGCCCATGTAAGTAACGTTTTATTACACGCAATAGTACCAGTAAAGTATTTTGAAGCTTGAATAATTTTTTTATTTTCGACTTCATCCCAATCTAATCTATTACCGTTATGATCGTGCCAATAGAAAGCTATGTTTGGATAAATCGTTCTAATTATTTTTGCCCATTTATAAGAAGAACTATGTGCCTGAATAGCAGTAATTTTATGCTTTTTTAAATAAATTAAAAGATTAACAATAATTAAAAAAAGATTAAATTTATTACGCTTAAATATTTTACACTTAACATTAGCATGTACTTGATCAGCTAACGCACCTGATTGATTGGTTATTATTATGTGCGATTCCTCGATATGATTAGCTAATTCATTAGCATAATTAACAGCCATTTTTTCGGCACCACCTGGATGCAAGCTATCAATTAATTGTACAATTCTCATAATTATAAAGATTTACTTTTTGATAACAATTTTTGAATTTCATCATCAAACTTATCTAACGTATATTGGGTTGACCATATTTTGGCTTTTTTACTCATTTCAGCATATCGAACTGAGTCAGTAAGTAAATCAGCAACCTGCTTATAATCTGAATCTAAATCCAAATGCAACAAAACACCACGCTCACCATTGCCAATCATTTGATGCACACAAGAAACCGATGTAGTTAACGGAATGCAGCCCCAAAACATGGCTTCGGCAACAACTTTTGGCCAACCTTCAGATTTTGAAGCAAGGATTAAAAAATGAGATTCTTGATATGCTTTTTCAACTACTTCTTTTTGCTGATTTCCATGTAAATAAACATTATTTTGTAGGTGATTTTTTGTTATATATTGTTCTAAAACGTTCCTTTCTGAACCTTCTCCATAAAAATGTAATTCTAAATTAGATTTTTTTTGAAGTAGTTTATGAAAAAGTTGTAAGGCATATAACGGCCTTTTTCCTGAACTTAATGTTCCTACAAATAAAAACTTTATAGAAGTTGAATCGGTTTCTATTTTTTTAGCAGGTTTATTTAATGCTAAAACAGCATCTTGCTCAGTGTAAGTTGCGGTAAAAAAAGGAATTATGTTTTGGCTTGTGTTAGGCCAATTTCCATAAACCAAAACCTGCATATTTTTAGTTAAAAATGTATTGTTTAAAATCCATTTTTGCAGTTTATAACTAAAAGGTTGGTTGGCATTAGGATCCCAATTTCCAGCATATTTAGCCGTTTTGGGTTTGTTTGGAAAAAAAATTTGAACAAAACAAGCTAATAATCCAACATTACCTGGGCAACGCAAATGAATATGATCTGCTGCTTTCATGGCTTTATAAATAGTATAAAGCATTCCAGGAAATTGCGCGAGAAACTTTACTTTTGATTTAAAGCTTAATAAATTAAAAGCAGGCAAACTTGTAAATGAAATATTTTTATGCTCATAAGCCAAATCTATTGCTGTGCAATCTCGATTAGACAGATTTGCAACTACCTCAACAGAATCCAGGTTTTTAATCCATAAATTCATTTCTCGAATATATGGTGCGTAACCATAAATTTTGTTTTGTTTTTTTACATGATTAACATGACTAAATATTGTAAATTTCATAAAACATTAATTCATTAGTAAATACCAAAATGTTTACATACCTCTAAGTCTCGTATTTTGATAATTATAAAGTTGACACTTCTTTTTTTAAAAAAAAAAAAGAAGTACTGCCTATCAGTTGTTCAGTAGTAATTTTCAACATATAGTAATTTCGGCTTTAAGCGTTTTATTTAATATTCTTCTCAAATTAATTTCTTTTTGAAGTAAAGTTATATTAAGAGATTACTTTTAGATAAGGCAAGTATAAGATTGTATAAAATTCAACACAAATCATTACAGACTCCGAAAAAAAAAACAGCAAAATCGTTTAAAATTTATCTAAGATAAATGCTATATAATATTACCTTATTATATCTCTGTACGATTATAAATAAATATCATTTGGTAACTATTTTGGTTTGTAAAAAATTAAACTAATGTATCCAACCATGCGACCAAGTGTTTCGGTAAAAGCTTCTTTTCTTTTTTTAGCTGTACAAATATTAGTTGCACGTATAACTAGTAATAAACAGGTAATTGCGTTCCATTTTAACCTATCTTTTAATAAAGGGTTGGGGTTTTTAACTCGCCAAACATACCAACCGTTTCTCACAACCATTTTTCCGTATTTATATTTATTAGGCCTTCCAGAAGGATCATGATGATGTTCTAATTGTGCGTTTGTGTTTAAATATAGTTTTCCCTGTTTTGCAATCCGAATAGAAAAATCAGCATCTTCATACAAGCCATAGCCGATAAAATATGTAGAAAAAGAGCTTGCTTTAAAAACTTCTTTTTTAAATGAAGATACTCCACCCATTAATTGTTCAACTTGATAAATTTCTCCAGATGGAGGGAGAAACCCCAAACTGCGTCCGTGAGAAAACATTGGTGTCATCCCAGGAGCAAAATTAGAATCTAATCCGATTTTTTTTCTAATTCTAAATCTTGAAGGCTCAGACCTTACATAACCATCATACCAAAATTGGTTTAAATGAGCTTTATAGTCACTATTAACCTTTGTCCACTTTACCTCATTTACAATATAACCGCCCACCCCTAGTGCTTCAGGGTAATTTTTATAAGTTGATAATAGCTCATTAAAATAATTTGGATATAAAATTATATCATCATCTAAAAAACAAATAATTTCAGATGATTCATCAACTTGATTGATACCAAAATTACGTTGTCTTGTTAATCCTTTGTTGGTATCATCAACTTTAAAATATTTAAGATTTTTAAACCTTTTATCCTCTATGTATAATTTAGTATCATCGTCAGAAGAGCTGTCAACAATAATTATTTCATCTGGATAAATCGTTTGCTTTAGCACTGATTCCAGCAAATTTTCAATTGCAAACCTTCTTTTATATGTACAAACAATTAAAGAAAATATCATTTTTTTAAATTTAGAATGTTAGCCAAATATTTACTTTTAGCCCATCTTTGATTCATAAATTGAATGTAAGCAAATGGGTTTTTAATAGATTGACGTTTATAAAATTTAGCAAACAACACGATTTTATATCCGAGAAGTTGATTTCGCGTTAAATACTTTTGTTTAAATAACATGACTGTTGGAGAAGGCTTAGGTAGAACAAGATCTTTTGACCATGATTGGACATGTTTTGTCCTAAATCCACCTATTGGCGCTTTTAAATGTAATATTAGTGGATTAGGTAGATATATAATATCAAAGCCTTTGTTACGCAACTGCATTCCAAAATCTGCATCTTCACCAAAACCAAATTCATAAAGAATATTGTATTTTAAATCTATTACACATCTAGTTTCAACAATACTACATCCTGAACCAAAGGTTTCCCATTGCATGATATTATTGTTCTCTAATTTTTCTCCAACTTGTAAGCAAGCTAAATTTACAGCTGAAAAATTATTAGATTTAATTACAAAAAGCGATGTTTCAATAAAATTATTTGCAAACTCTATATCATCATCTGCAAAAAACACATATTTAGATTCTACTTTATCTAAGCCTAAATTACGAGCATTGCATGCTCCCAATTGATAAATCAATTGATGATCAACTTTAAAAGGCCATTTTTTATTGTAAATAAAGTTTAGTTCCGTAGCTGCCCCTGCTACAGCATTCTGTTCTACAACAATTACTTTATGAGGAAGATGTGTTTGATTAGCTAACATTGTAAATACTGTTTCTAAATATTGAGCTCTACCTATAGTAGGAATAAGAACATCAACCGTATCTTGTTCTGTAACAGAAATTGTTTTTGTTTGACTATATAAAGTAGAAAGGGATTTTGATTGGCGTGCTTTTTTTACAAACAATGATTTAAAAAAAGAAAGTATAGGAAACTTTTTATCATAAATCAGGATATTAAACAATAATATAAACACCCATTGTAATTTGTAATGTTTTTTTACAAAAGAAAATAAATTTACAGGATGAGTAACTTCTTCTTTTGTTTCAATCTGTTTATTAATTAACAAATTAGGATTAGAGTACGACAATAGTCCTTTAGGCTGTCCTGCTTTAGCTATAGAACACATTAATTCATTAAAGTTAGAACTATGAAGCGCTTTATTGTAGATTAGATTAAAAGCTTCTGCATGTATACCCCCTATTTTATCATTCATAATCCATGTAGGGTACTTTACTTTTTTATTTATATTTAAAAATGGAGATTGTTCTATATAACCAATAGCAACATCTATAGGGTTTGTTTTACCGTAAGATTGTATTTCAAATTTATTTTTTAAAATAGATGTAAATTCATTTTCATTAGAAATTTCACGAACCTCATCACTCACCCAAAATAAAAACTCATTTTTATAAATCAAACATAATTGTATCCATACTTTACTTAAAGATTTTCCTAAATATGCTGACTCATCTATAATATTTTTAAAACTTTTAACTTGAACAACCACTTGGTTAGTATGTATAACTATGATCATATAATAAGGGTTTTATAAAGTTTAATGTTTTTTTGAGCAATTATATTTATATCAAAATTGTCGATGATATGATTTCTTGCATTTTGTCCCATTTTATAAGCTAATTGATCATTATTGAGTAATTCAACTATTTTATTAGCAAATTCTATGGTATTTTTAGGATGAACCAAAAATCCATTTTCTCCACTAATAATCAATTCATTAGCCCAACCTATATTTGAGGCTACTATTGCTTTTTGCATCGCCATAGCTTCTAACCAAGAAACAGGAAAAGCTTCTGCAAATGAAGGAAATATACATACTTTGACTGACCTAATAATAGAAACAACCTCATGATGTGCTAGCTTCCCGACATAATTTACTTGCTTTTGTGCAAAAGGTGACAACTTATCATACATCAGCTTCCACGTAGATTGACTTCCAGATAAAATATCAACCGAATCTCCACCAACAAGAACTAACTGGGCTTCTGGTTTTTTTTTTAAAACTTGATTAAATATTTCAGGTATTTCTAATACACCTTTTTTTCTTATTAAGGTACCAAAATATAATATAATAGGTTTATTAATGAAAGGTGTTTCTTGAAAGTTTAAAAGATTTATTCCGTTTTGAATAACTTTAATATTGTAATCTAAATTAAATAAAGACTGTGTATAGCTTTTTGTAAAATTACTCACAGAAATTATTGAATTAGCTTGTCTCAATGCCTTTGCTTCGTGATGTTTATTTATCCATTTAACAGGCCTGTTTTCTATATCACAAAAATAAGTATCAGAACCGTGTAACTTTATAATTATAGGACATTTTTCAGGATGTATATATGAAGTAATACCGGTCCAATCAGGAGCTTCAACAAGTTCAATTTCTTGCTTAGCATACAAAGCGTCAATAATTTTTTCGATTTTTTTACGAGTTAAGTACCATGAAAGACCTTTTAACTTAACATTTTTTATTTGTTGTATATAAAGATTACCCTC
This sequence comes from Flavobacterium agricola, assembly GCF_025919725.1. Classification (NCBI taxonomy): domain Bacteria; kingdom Pseudomonadati; phylum Bacteroidota; class Flavobacteriia; order Flavobacteriales; family Flavobacteriaceae; genus Flavobacterium; species Flavobacterium agricola. Next base: position 1,615,666 of record NZ_CP081495.1, read on the forward strand.
GCTAAAAACAGCATCTTGTTTTTGCCCATAAACCAATACTCTAACTTGATGGCCATGTTTTGTTAGAGCTTCGGCTAAATTTTTAATACTTGTCCCTATACCACCTGAACTGCCTGTTATTTCGTGTGGATATTCTGGAGTTAAAAAAGCTATTTTCATCTAACTAAGAATTTGTTTAATTGCATCAATCATTCTAACAGATGCCTGGTTTGCTGGATATTGATTAATAATACTAAACCATTTTTTTGCTTCTTGATGCTGAACTGTATCGCTCTTAGTCATTTTCAATAAAGTTTGTTCAATATCTGCTGGCTTATTAACCCAGAAAACCGCTTGATTAGAAGGCATAGATCTAAAATGAACATAATTATAAATTTTTTCTACATTCCATTTCTTTAAATCAGCATCCGGTGCATCATAATTCATGTAAGCACAAGTTTTATTATGGGCTATTGCATCAAAAACCATAGAAGATCCAAGGTTCAAAACTCCAAGAGTGTGATGTATGCAATTAGCTTGTAATTGCATGTCTTCAATCGTTGGCATAACTTGATTCCACATCCCCCCTAATTGTTTCCATGCAGGAGTTATTGGAACAATAATCTCCTCATATTTTTCAATAACCTTGTCAAAGCGAGTTGAAAAATCAACTGGACAACGTCTAAATATAATTCCAAAATTGTATCCTTTGTTATTCAAATTTTGAATAGTTTTTGCAATATCTTCTATATATAAAGGATCATTAGGAGAAGTTGTAACGTCATCTCCTGAATATAAAAAATATTGTCTCTCTTTATTCAATTTATATTTTTGGTAGAACTCTTCTTTTGACAATAAATTTTCTGCATCAAAATGATTTTCGAATTGAGGAGTACCAGTAACGTATATTTGTTCTTTTTTGATATGGGGATAATATTTTAGTAACTCCTTTTCCATATACTCACTCCAAACAAAATAATAATCTGTTTCTATTAATAGCATAGCTTTAGGTAAGTTATCCCAAGAATAAATAAAGCAAGCTGTTTTTATACCTAAACTTTTTGCTGCTTCTATAGGAGCGATAGCCAAAGATGTACGCTGGTTAGTACATAATACTAAATTTGGTTTATGTTCTTTTAATTGAGCTACACATGTATGATAGTAAGCTGTATTACGTTCTAATTCATACGTTTTATTTATAATATTATTTAATCCTTTTTCTGACTTATTGTTTTTAATTAAAAACCTAGTTAAGGTTGAACGTATTTTGTTTTTTAATCCGTCAGTATTTAATGGAAATAAATAATTTTTGTAAACTAAATCATTAAAACGTTTAGTATTTTCACTTATTTCTAGATGCTTACGTACATTTTTATAAATATGTGTTAAAGGATGAAGTTTACCATTAAAAATAGTAACTTGTTTTGCATTTAATTTTTCTAAATCAAAAACAGTATTATTCCAATAAACAATTTCTAACTTATTAGATGTTGCTATTTTTTTAAAGTTAGTAAAAGCAAAGTTTTTTATACCTACACCATCTGGTAACAATATAAATATTTTTTTCATGTATATTTTTTTACAAACTCCTCTATTTCGATATTAAAATCATCAACATTTTCTCTTATTTTAGCTTCATCCCAATCCCACCAAGCAATAAGTAGCATTTTTTTTCTTATCGTTTCAGAAAACCTATATTTAACATGAACAGCAGGAACACCAGCTACAACACTATAATCATCAACTGATTTAGAAACAACTGCACCTGCTAATACAACAGCACCATTTCCTATTGTTACTCCGGGTAAAATTGTTACTCCAGCACCAATCCAAACTTCATTTTTTATTTTAATTGAATCTTTTTTGGGCTTATAATTAAATTTAAAATCTTTATATATAAAATCTTCCCCATTAAATCTAATTTTTTCGTTTTTATTAAAAAAAGTATCATATAAAGGATAGGTAGTTATTTTAAACATATCATGATTTCCTGAATCAAGAATGAAATTAACATCATTAGCAATAGAACAATATTTTCCTATTGTTAAACTAGAGCTAGAATTCCATTTCCATACCTTCGCTCCGTTATTGTAGCTCTTATCGCCAATTTCAGCTTCCTTAAAATCATCCAAAAATGTGATCCTACGCTGGTTAAATAAATATTCTTCATATTTAACACCTAACAATTTCCATAGAATTTTTCTTATTTTTAGTTTTATAGCATTTCTCATTTCAAAAACTTTTTAAAAATAAATTCTTCTGTTTTATGCATCGATTCAAAAGTTGCACCAGCAATATGTGGTGTTATAATTACATTATAACCTGATTTAGATAATTTCAATAATTCATTAGTATGAATATCAATTTCAAGCTCATTTTCTAACACATCTGTAGCGTATCCTTTAATTTGCTTATTTTTTATTTTAGATATTAATTCAGATTCATCAACAACTGCTCCTCTAGAAGTATTAATTAAAACTGCATTACTTTGTAAACCATTTAACAAATCTGCATTTACATAATGAATATTTTCGGCATTTAAAGGAATGTGTATCGAAATAATATCGGCCCAAGCAAATAATTCTTTAGCTGTTTTAAACTGAATCAAATTAGTTGCATTTTTATTCAGAATATCAAAATAACCAATTTGCATATTAAAAGCTCGAGCATAATGCGCAACTTGCACACCAACGCGCCCTAAACCCAATATTCCAATTTTTTTTTCTGAAAGATTATTTCCTTTAAAAAGATCCCTTCTCCAAAATCCTTGCTGCACATCAGCATAAGCAGCTGGTAAATTGCGCATCAAGGCTAATAATAATGCCCAAGTATGTTCTGCCGTTGCAGGAATAGAATTTAAAAAATCGGTTGCTCCTTTTAACGATATAACTTGTCCATCTACAGATTCAAAATAATCTAAATCAATATGATCTAAACCTGTAGTTGCAGTAAGAATATATTTAAGTTTTGGTGCCTGCCTTAAAACAGATTCAGTAAGCTTAAACCTTAACCGAACAAAAAGCACTTCTGCATCTTTTATAACTTCTATCAATTCTGAAGTTGAAGCAACATTATACGTTTTTACATCTCCTATTTTTTTTAACCCTTCAATAACAAGAGGATTAAAATCTTCATTTTCAGTTATAACTATTTGCATTCTTCCATTCTTCATATATTACTTCGGCAATTTTAAAATCACGTGGTGAATCAATATTTACCAACCAATTTACATCCATCACATACGCCTTTTTATTTTTCACCATAAATGATTTCTGTTTTACAAACGCATCTATTTTTACTGCATAAAAACATCCGTTTCTGTAATACACTGGTTTTAAATCTTGCCGTCTTAAAGTTTCGCCCTCAGAAACATAACTTTGCAAGTAATTATCTTCTAACAAATTATACATTCTGGCTGGATGACAATCATCAAAAGGTACTACACTAATAACACCATCTAAATCATCAGCAGCAAATAACATTTGTATAACTTGATCTAGATCTTTTCCGGTACGCAAAGGCGAGGTGGGTTGCAATAAAACAACAACATCAAACTTTTGGGGTAAACTTTCTAAAATATGAACAACTGCATCAACTACGTTACTAGAATCTTGTGCCAAATTAGCTGGCCTTTTAACAACTTGAACAGCATGTTTTTTTACAACATCAATAATTTCGTCAGAATCGGTAGTTACAACTATTTCAGACACCAAAGATGCTTGCTTAGCACAATCGATGGCATGAACGATTAACGGCTTATTGCCTAACATTTTTATATTTTTATCAGGAACGCCTTTAGAACCACCACGAGCTGGAATAATTGCAAGAACTTTCATGGCTAATAATTAATGGTTTTATGAAATTGTAACGGAACGGTTGCTAATAAATTGGCAATTACAGCACCTGCATTTCCGCCTCCGTAAACGTTTGATGATTCGATTGTTTTTTTATTAATTTGTTGGTTTACGGCTTGCAAAATTTCATCTGTATCATACGTAACATCAATTACATTATATCCTCGATCACGCTTGTTTTGTCTGGAACCTATGTTTACCACCGGAACACCTAAAAAAGCACATTCACGAATGCCAACGCTAGAATTACCTATTAAACATTTACTATTTTTAAGCAAACGTAAAAAATCATCACCAGTCATATTCTTAAAAAAATGCACATGGGTTAAATCATGATGTTCTCTAAAACTTCTGATTCCAGCCGAAGTTCCGTCGGCTCCTGCATCAACATTAGGCCAAAACCACAAAACCGGTAACTTAATATGGGGTAAAATATTTAATGTTTCGTGAATATGTTTGCGCGAATCTTGGTACTCGGTAGTTACCGGATGTTGCATGACTACAACATAACCGTTAGTTAAATCGGGTTGTTCGCCCACGCCGCCATATTTTTCATAAGGATTAAAACCTAACTCCGGATTTTTAAGCACTTCTGCTGCAATATCTATAGATGGGCAACCGGTATTAAAAACAAAATCAGGATTTTCTCCTAATTTTATAACACGTTCACGCGCTGATTCGGACGCTGTAAAATGATAATCTGACAATTTAGTTATGGCATGGCGTACCTTTTCATCAATATTACCGGTAACTTCTCCGCCTTGAATATGCGCTAGCGGAATATTCATGTATGAGGCGGCAATAGCTGTTGCCATAGTTTCAAACCGGTCGGCAACCGTTACCACAATATCTGGTTTTAAATTCTCGAAAACGGTAGAAAGTTCTAAAATTCCAATTCCGGTAGTTTTAGCAGCTGCCGTTAAATTTTCTCCTTCTAAAACATTAAAAACTTTTGCCGCAATTTCAAACCCGTCTTGCAACATGTAATTTACAGCAGATCCGTATCTGTCTAACAAAGCAGATGCGGCAACAATTAATTGCAATTCTAAATCGGGATGTTTTTGTATGGCTTGTAAAACCGTTTTTACTCGGCTGTAAGAGGGCCTTGCAGTTATAACAACGGCTATTTTTCGTTTAGACATATTTTAAGAAAGATTCAATTTTGTTTTGTTTAACTAAATTAACGAAAACATTTCTTGTTTCGTATAAATTCAGTAGATATATCTTACAAAATTATTCTAAATCTTCTTCTTGAATAAAATCCCATTGATTTAAAGGTTTTTGCAATTTTTTACCTAACAACTTTTCAAATTCATGAGCAGGCACCCCGTAACCTTTGGGTTTTTTGGCTTCTAAATCAGCGGCCGTTATTACATGTCCTTTATTTAATTGTTTATTTACAGCTAACGATTTTTCAAAAATCTGTTTTAATTCAGCAAACTGCGTATTATTCGCTTTATTAATGGGGTTTTGTAACGCTGTATAAACTTCGTTTACCGCTGGAACCAACGTAGTAACTTCTGAAATAGTTAAAGATGATTTGGCATCGGGGCCGAACATTTCTCGCGAAAAAACCACATGAAATTCTAAAATCTGTGCACCTAAAGCTACAGCAGCAATATTGGTGCTTATTTTAGCCGAATGATCGGAAAAACCTACTGGAATTTGATAACGATTTGCTAGTTCTTGAATAACATTAAGCCCGTATTGCTCTGGCTGTGTAGGATATGAGGTAGTACATTGCAATACAGAAACAGCAACATTTTTTTGTTTTAAAAAAGCAATGGTTTGATCTAATTCTTGCCACGAACTCATGCCAGATGATAAAATTACAGGTTTCCCGGTTTGGGCAATTTTATCGAGCATCAGCCAATTATTTACCTCGCCAGAACCAATTTTATAGTATTTAACTGCTAATTTTTCTAACCAATCTACAGCCAAATTAGAAAATGGAGAACAAATAAAATCTAATCCAACCGCATCACAATGCGCTTTAATTTCTTGCCATTGTTCAAAAGTAAATTCCATACGTTTCCAATAATCAAAACGCGTAGCATCTTCATAAGAAAATTTTACTCGAAACGGTTCGTGAATCGAGCTTTCTGCTTCGGCAATATGCATCTGAAATTTAATAGCTTGAACTCCGGTTTTAGCCACTGCATCAATGTACGAATGTAAAATTCCTAAGCTGCCATCGTGCGCTTGTCCAATCTCGGCAATTATGTATGGGTAATTCATTATAAATAAATTTGATATGAAGGTACTAAAAATGCTTTCAGTATTAACTAAAAAACAACTAATATAGTCTGATTTAGCTGTTTTTTTATTGTAACTTTATAAATCAGACAACTAAATGTTTTTAACTACTTGACCATGAAATCAGATATAGAAATTGCACGCAATGCATCTTTAAAAAAAATAGATCAAATTGCCGAACAAATTAATTTAGATACCGAAAGTTTAATTCCGTACGGTAAGTACATTGCTAAGGTTCCGCTATCTGAAATAAAACCCGAAAAAATAAACAATTCCAATTTAATTTTAGTTACATCCATTTCTCCTACACGAGCGGGAATTGGTAAAACAACCGTTTCTATTGGTTTGGCGTTGGGCTTAAACAAAATAGGAAAAAAAGCAATTGTTGCCTTACGCGAACCTTCGTTAGGGCCATGTTTTGGTATGAAAGGCGGCGCTGCCGGTGGTGGTTATGCACAAGTTTTACCTATGGAAAATATTAACCTACATTTTACAGGCGATTTTCACGCGATAACATCGGCTCATAACACGTTAAGCGCTTTATTAGATAATTATATTTATCAGAATAAAGCCGAAGCAAACGGCATAAAACAAGTACTTTGGAAACGCGTTTTAGACGTAAACGACAGAAGTTTAAGACAAATAAACACCGGTTTGGGTGGTTTAACCAATGGGATTCCGCAAGAAAATGGTTTTGACATTACTCCGGCCTCTGAGCTTATGGCTATTTTATGTTTAGCTACTGATTTAGATGATTTAAAACGTAGAATAGAAAACATTTTATTAGGTTACCGATATGATGGCACCATGTTTACGGTTAAAGATTTAGGCGTTGCGGGTGCAATTACGGTTTTATTAAAAGATGCTTTGCAGCCTAACTTGGTTCAAACAACCGAAAATACAGCAGCTTTTATTCACGGCGGTCCATTTGCTAATATTGCACACGGTTGTAACTCCGTTTTAGCAACCAAAATGGCGCTTAGTTACGGCGATTATGTAATTACCGAAGCAGGATTTGGTGCCGATTTAGGTGCAGAAAAGTTTTTAAACATTAAGTGCAGAAAAGCCAATTTACAACCTAAACTAACTATTGTTGTAGTTACTGCACAAGGTTTAAAAATGCATGGTGGCGTTCCGGTTGATGATATAAAAAATGAAAATGTTGCTGGACTAAAAGAAGGTTTTAAAAACTTACATAAACATATAACCAACTTAAAACAATTTGGTCAAAGTTTATTGGTTGCATTTAATCAATACGCAACAGATACGGAAGCAGAAATAAAAGCTTTAAAAGATTTTTGCAACGAACAACAAGTGCCTTTTGCAATTAACAACGCGTATACCGAAGGCGGAATTGGAGCAGAAAATTTAGCTTTAAAAGTAGCTGAAACCTTACAAAACAACCCGAGTAAACCTTTGCTATTTACCTATGATTTAGAAGATGATATAGCCACTAAAATAACCAAAATTGTTACTAAAATTTACGGGGCTAAAACCGTCACTTTTGGTACAGAAGCTTTAAAAAAATTAAAACAAATTAAAGCTAATAACTTAGAGCATTTTCCGGTTTGCATTGCTAAAACGCAGTTTTCTTTTTCGGCTGATGCTAAAGCATACGGTGCAGCAAGCGGATTTAATTTAGAAATAACCGATTTGGTAATTAATCGTGGTGCCGAATTTATTGTTGCTTTAGCCGGTGATATTATTAGAATGCCAGGCTTACCAAAATCACCACAAGCTTTACGCATCGATTTAGTTGATGGACAGGTTGATGGGTTAAGCTAATTTGATATCCTAACTAAGTAAGCTAGAGGTTTAGTTAGTTAGGATATTAACTTCGTGACATGTAAGGAAATCGAAATTACATAGATAATTCTTAAGTAGAGAGTCATTTAAACCTTAAAAAAACTAATTAACGAAAAATTAATTAGTAGTGGATAAGGGAAATTTGTGTGAATATTTAAGTTTAATGACACTGTACCAAAAACTGTGTAAGTATAAAATTCCGCTTGGGTTAAAACCGAGCAGAATTTTTTTATATATTTAATATTTACATAGTTATGGAAACAAAAGACCTATTTTCGGATGAGTTTTTCAAACAGTTTAAAACTGGAGATGAACTTCAAAACTTCCTAAAAGACTTACAAAAGCGAGAAATTGAAAAAATGTTATAAGGCGAGCTAGATGCTCACTTAGATTACGATAAGCATGATTCAAGAAAGGGAGATAATACACGTAATGGTTATTCTACCAAAAAGATAAAAACCAGTTACGGAGAAGAAGAAATAAAGGTTCCTAGGGATCGTGATGCTAGTTTTAACCCGATGATTATCCCCAAGCGAAAAAAGCATGTGTAAGAGAAGCAACTAAAAAATGGTCCATGCCTGTGAGAAACTGGGGGATGATTATTGATCAATTCTTAACTCTATATCAAGAAAGGGTTAGACTTTAATTTAAAAACCTAACCCAAGCTTTATTTTTGAACTTACACACTTTAAGAAACAGTGCCCAGAATCCCTAAAGTTCTCGAATGCACTTTTCGTACTTAATAACTATTATTTATTTTTCTTTAAATATTTGCTTAATATACACTTGAAATTATAAGATATGTACAATATTGATATTATATCTTTTGCATTCTAAAAACTATTTGATCACAAGTTTTATTTAATTTAATGCTGTATGGGTTATTATGCAGATGAGATATAATTTGTAATAATAGTAAGTCATTAACCTGTTTAAGTGTATAAAATCTTTTTGTAGAGATATTAAGAATTTTTTTAAAATATTTTTTTAAAAAACTATCTTCAATAGGTTCCCTAAAAACAAGTGCGATTTCTTGTCCTTTATTTAAATTATGAATCTTATAAAACAGCCAAAAATCAATATATTCAGTATATGTAAAAACTTCGACAAAATTAACTTTTAGATGATCATTACTGTGAATATTTCCCCAATTATCACCGTTAACATTAATTATATCGCAATCTCGATTATTATTCTTTTTAATTTGATTCAATCTCCAAACTTCAGACAACTGTAAATGTTGCGATATTTTTTTTGTATAAGATTCTATGAATTTTTTATGCCATTGATGAGCCATAAGCACATTATTTTCATTATAAAAATAAGCATTTATTCCTATTTTTTTTAGTCGTAAAAACACATCTGTGTCTTCTGCTCCATAAAAGTGCATAAACTCATCATACCCCCCTAACCTAACTATATCTTTAGTTTTAAAGAACATCATGCCTGTTGCAGATTCATTAGATAGATTACTAAAATTAATTGGATTAAAAATATTTTTACAATCACTAATTTTAGGCTTTAAATAGGCTACTTGAAAATAAAAAGCTTGATATTCTAATGATAGCTCATAACATTTATCAATGAAATTAGGAGCAAAAATCATATCAACATCGGCAATAAAAATAAATTTAGTATCAACTATATTTTTAATTACATAATTAATAGCTTTTGACTTATTAAAAGGCTGATTTTTAACTTCTAAATAAAAATATTGAAGTTGATTATTATTAGAAATATTTAAAGGTATATCCGAACCATAATCAATAAAAACAATTTTAAAATTTTTATTAATCTGTTTGGTTAATGATTCTAAATGTTTATTTACTCTTTCTAATTCTCGATTTTTAAAAGTGGTTATTATTGTTATCATATATAAATTTCATAAAACAACTATTTATTATAAGTAAAAGTTTTATACTTTATTATTGAATATTGTATTAAGGACCTCTATATTTTTACTTTTAGAAACATATTTGGCTAGCTCTATACTATTTAGTAATTCTTTATTACCTTTTTTATAATTATTAAAAAAGGTAATAACACTTTTTTTATATCATAAACTTTATCTAATTCTGCTGAATATGGATAATCATTTCCAAGTACTCTATTTACTTCAGATACTTTAGGGGTTAAAGCAATTATAGTACTATTACAAAAAGCAATGTCTGCAACTTTACCAGGTAAAAAAGGACTGTAATCAGCTATGGCTTCAATAACTAAATTAGCATCCGCTTGTTTAGTTAATTCAATACTTTTTTTATATGTTACTCTTTGCTCATTAAAAATTATATTTGAAATATTAGTTTCTTCAATTAATTTTTTATGAGCTTTATTAAAAGTGCCAAAAAAAGTAAATTGCACATTATTTTTAAAATCAACAACTTCGTTGTTTAATTCATTAATAGCTTGGATTAAATACATAGGATTTCGAGGTCCTAATAAATTACCTGCATGAATAATATTTATTTTATTCTTTGGTAATTTCACAATATCATCTGTTTCTTGCCCCTGTAATCCAATCAAATCAGTCCCGATATGGGGAAGTACTACACCTTTACTATAAATCGATGAATATGATTTTGCTAAATCATTTAACAGCAGCTTTGATGGTAAGGTTATTTTATATGCACCTTTCAATACTTTGTTAAAATTTATTTGTTGATGCAGATAAAAAATATGCTTTTTTTTCTTATAAGGCTTGGGATAAAGGTGCATTGGGTAGGGATCATGAATATTAACCACATAAGGGATCTTAATTTTATTAGAAGGAAAAATAAAATAAGGTAAAAAAGAACTTCCAGAGCCTAAAAGATAAATAAAATCATATTTAAAATCATTTACATGCTTAAAAATTTCAGTTTTGTATGCAGAAATAATGTCATGTTCATTTTTGGAATAGCCTTTAGAATAATTATAAAAATTTTTAATTTTGGGTATATTATCCCAAAAATATCTTTTAGACTTTATTGGGGTAATTTTAGTAATCTTAACGTTATTTGGAAGCCATGTAATAGGATAATTAAAATTATCAATAGTTATTACATCAATTTTATTTGCAACTTCAGCAAGGGTATTAATTATTTTACTTCTGCCAATTCCTGCAGAGCTGTTATTAATTCTAAGGTCCTCACAAACAACTAAAATATTTCTCATTCTTATTAATTTCTAATAATTTACTTACAATTCTTTCTCCTGCTTTCCCATCCCATTTTTCAGGAATCGCACCCTTTTTCCATTGTCCGTCAAACAATTTTTGTAAATAAGGCATTAAACTTTCAGGGGTTGTACCTATAAGTTCATTAGTACCTATTGTAATAGTTTCAGGTCGTTCAGTATTATCACGAAGTGTCAAACAAGGCACTCCCATATAGGTCGTTTCTTCTGTTACACCACCAGAATCAGTTATAACGGCAAAAGCATGCTGAGCAAGATAATTAAATTGTAAGTAGCCCTGTGGCTCAACAAAAAACAGGCGATTTGACTCTATATTTAAAGTGTGTATTATTTGTTTTGTTCGCGGATGAACTGGAAAAACAATCTTATAATCTTTAGAGTTGTCTAAAATCACTTGCAGATATTGTTTAATTCTCATTTTATCATCAACGTTATTAGGGCGATGTATAGTTAAAAGTAAGAACTTCTTTTTTTCGAGTTTAAGCTCATTCCAAAATTTTGGTTTAGAAAGCTTATTTCTAAAATTCATTAACGTATCTATCATAGTATTTCCAACAAAAAAAATATTTTTTGCTGCTACGCCTTGTACATTTAAATTATTGCTAGCGGTTAAAGTTGTAGTAAAAAAGTAATCCGTAATACTATCTGTAACTAATCGATTAATTTCTTCAGGCATTGATAAATCATTAGATCGTATACCAGCCTCAATATGCGCAACTTTACATAATGCTTTTTTAGCGACAATGGCACATGCCATAGTAGAAGTCACATCACCAACTACAATACAAATGTTAGGAACAAATGTGGTAGACAATAACTTTTCGTAACCAAGCATAATTGCTCCTGTTTGTTCAGCTTGCGTTCCTCCTCCAGCATTTAAATTTATTTGGGGTTTAGGAATATTTAATTGAGTAAAAAAATTTTCACTCATATTTTTATCATAATGTTGCCCCGTATGTATTAACCTATATTTTATAATATAACCTTTTTTATTCCTTTCATTAATCGCATGAATAACAGCAGCTATTTTAATAAAATTGGGTCTTGCCCCAGCAATAATATCTAATATCATTTACTCCTATTTTTAATATTAAAAAGACTATTTATAATTGTTTGTTTTATAAACCCTGCTCTAAATCGATTGACCTGCCTCTCTTTTATCTGTTTATAAAAAAAAGAACTATTGCTATATAATATATTTTTATATTTTTTATTTATAGAATGAAACAGCACTTCCTTACCATAATTTAAATAAGATGAGTTATGTAGCCCAGCTAATTCTATATAATTTTCAATCAATTTCCATGAGATAATTCTATGTAAAACCTTATATTCTGAATTACCTTTACTTTTTGAATTAGGAGTTGCTCTATAATATACAATTGTATTTTCACAAAAAGATATTTTTTTTGAATTTAATATAACACGAGTAAAAAATTCACCATCTTGATTCACGTTTAAAAATTCATTCCATAAACCTGATTTTATAAGTATAGCTCTAGAAACAAGATAGCAATGGGCTACCAAAAATGATTTAGAAACACCAAAATCCTCAAAGATTAAGTTAGAATCTTCATAATCTCTATAAAAAGTATAATCTCTAATAACATCGTCTTCATTAACATCAGTCACAAACTTTTTCCATCGACAAATAGCTATTGTGTTATCATCCTGTCCTAAATTTAAAATTTGTTCGCTAATTTTATTTGCTGATATTAAATCATCACTATCTAAAAAATTAATATACTCCCCTTTTGAAAGTAAGAATCCATAATTACGTGCCCCGTTTCCCCCTGGTTTATGAAAATCTGGACGTTTATGAACCTGAAATCTACTGTCTTTTTTTATATAATTTAATACAATATCCATTGTGTCATCAGTACTACCATCATCAACAATTATACATTCCCAGTTTTCATAAGTCTGTCTTCTAACACTTTCTAATGTTTCTAGTATTAAATCTTCTCGATTATATGTTGGAATTATTATACTAACCAAGGGTTGACTGTTCATTATTTATCTTAATTTATATATTATTTATCTTTAACAACAACTAGTTTAAGCATAATTTTTTTATATTTACATTATTTTGGCCTATTGAAATGTAAAAAACACATAACCTTTGATTCCTTCATTTAATACAAAATCTAATTTATTATTAATTATGTCGTAACTTGTTGTTAAATATAAAAAGACACTAAATACTAGTGCTGTTCTACTCTATCAGGCAACAAGTAATTTTAAGTTTTTTGTTATAGCATAAAAATTATTAAACAATAAAGTCTAACTATTACAACTCATTATATTTGTTATAAAATTTGATGAATTATAGTTTATCCTCATCTTGTTATATATGTTAATATTGTGTTGCATTTCTATATCTGTCAAACCAATGTTATTTTTTAATATGTCGGTTTTTAAAATATATACAGAACTAATAATCGCTCCTTCATTAATTAACCATTTAAAAGTTGGACTTTTAGGGTTTAAATATATTTTACATCCTGACATAATTGCTGTAAATATATTTCCTAAAGCATGTTGTCTATAACTATTTATAACCAATGCACTTGCCGTACTGTATATCATATTAAACTCATCTAACTCTAAAAAGTCTTTTTGCCAAATAAGATTCTTTATTTTCCCCCCTTCCTTTTCAACCTGTTTTGTATACCCGTTTTCAGGACCATAATTATAAAATAAAAATATTTCAGGGTTTGTTCCTTTAATAATATCAAATATCTCTAAATGATTATTCCAGAGATGTTTACTATTTCCAACAATTATAGTTCCTTTTTTACTTTTTATGTTAACTGGAAAAGGATATAAAGGGAGCTGTATATATTTAGGCAAATAAAAAAATGTATTCAATTCGTTGTACTCTTCTTCAGAAAACAGAAATACAGAATTTAATTTTTTATATAAATCAACTTGCTCTTGCTCATTATACCTAAAATCTAATTTTAACACTCTTTTTAATTTTGATTTAAGATATTTCTTTACATCATTATCTTTGACAAAAATGGGAAAACGGTATTTTATAGATTTACTATGTAAGTAACGATGAAGGTTGCGTTGATATAATTCATAACCGAATAAACGTAAGTAAAATTTATTTTCAGGAGAAGCCATACTCACTATTTGAGTTTTTATTTTACAAAACTCATTTAAAACAACTGCATCAAAATCAGTTATGTCTTTTAAGATTGAATTAACCGCAACTTCAGGAGAATAAATTAAATAATTAATATTAAGTTTATCGAGTTTATTTTTTATTAGATAATTTTCAGTGCCTACATATATAATTGAATTGTCTACCCTATCATCTACATATGATAATGTATCAAAAAAAAATTTGGGATCCGTGTGAATATGAAGAATTTTAAACATTATTTTATCAAAATTTTAGCAGGAATTCCTATAGCAACACAATTATCAGGAATATCTTTAGTAACAACAGCACCAGCTCCTATTGTAACATTTTTGCCAATTTTAATATTTGGTAAAACCACAGCACTTGTGCCAATAAATGAATTTGAACCTACAACACAATTACCTGAAATAGAAACACTTGGGCAAACCTCAACAAAATCTCCAATAATCACATCATGCCCAATTGATGTCAATTGATTTACAAGAACTCCAATTCCAAGTTTAACGCTATTTGTAATCACAACTTTTTGCATAATATTACACCCTTCGCAAATTTCAACATCAAAACTTCCAATAGAAGCAGTATTAGCAACAATAGTGCTAAATGTTCCTCCTATTTTTTTAAATTTTATAGCTAATTCATTACGTAAATTTGGATTCCCAATTCCTATTGTAAACCTTGTATCAATAGTTTTAAAATAATTCTCTGCTTCTGATAGATTTTTTAAAACCGGAAATCTATTAAACAAAATATTTCCAACATCTTTATTTACATCATCATAAAACACCAAGTTATGTAAATCATTATTTTGGTGACATACTTCTAAAACTTCTTTTGCAAATCCTTTTGCACCTACTATTAACATTTTTTAATTATTTTGTATTCGTAATAATAATCTACAAATCATTTTAACCTCTTCTTCTGTCAGCTCATAAAATAAAGGTAAACATAATACGCGTTTAGCAATTGCATCAGTTTCAGGCATTACTACAGAATCAACATAAGGCAAGCTAGATGCCAATGAAGGATAAAAATAACGACGAGTAAAAATTTCGGAGGTATCTAACGCTTGTTTTACTTTAAGCAATAGTGACTCGCTTTCTAAAACCAATGCAAAATAAGCTCCGTTGTTTTGAGATGCTTTATGCCATAATGGCCTACGGGCTTTAAAACTTGTCAAATTTTGCTCGTAACAAGCAGTTAACATTAATCTTTTTTCAACAATTTGTTTTATATATTTTAGGTTGGCTAGCCCCATGGCTGCATGAAATTCAGAGTTTTTTCCATTAATCCCTAGTTGAGAAAAAGATTCAAAGCCCGCTATTCCAAAATTTCTAATTTTAGCCAATTTAGCTAACAAATTTGCATCTTTGGTAATTATTAAACCGCCTTCGGTACTATGAAATAATTTTGTAGCGTGCAAAGAACAGGTAGAAACATCTCCATATTCAAACACAGATTTTCCGTTTACTTCTACTCCAAAAGCATGAGCACCATCATAGATTACTTTTAAATTATGTTTTTTTGCAATAATAGCAATAGCTTCAACATCGCACGGATTTCCGTAAACATGTGTAGCTAAAATCGCTTGGGTTTTTGGTGTAATAGCGGCTTCAATTTTAGATGCATCAATATTTAAGCTTTTCGGATCTATATCAACAAAAACAGGAGTACATCCTTCCCAAACAATGGTACTGGTTGTGGCTACAAAAGAAAAAGGGGTTGTTATAACTTCTCCAGCAATATCTAATGCCTTTAAAGCCATTTGTATAGCAATGGTACCATTGGTAACAAAAAGTAAATGCTTTACTTTTAAATAATCTTTAAGTTCCATTTCTAACTGGCTTGCTAATGGTCCCATATTCGTTAACCATTGGCGCTGCCAAATCCCATTTAAATATTTTTGAAATTCTTCTTGAGGAGGAAGAAAAGGTTTAGTAACTGGAATCATAATTAAATTTCTTGAAGTTCAACCATTTTTTTAAACCGGACAGATGATTTAGCTAAATCATCGAAGCTTCCATATTCAACAACTTGTCCTTTATCTAATACATAAATTACATCTGCATTTTTTATAGTGGCTAATCGGTGCGCTATAGACACAAGGGTTAATTGTCCTTTAAGTTCATCAATACTTTTTTGTATTTCTTGTTCGGTTTCAGAATCTAATGCCGATGTTGCCTCGTCAAAAATCAATATTTGTACATCTTTAAACAATTCTCGAGCAATAGAAATTCGCTGACGTTGCCCACCAGATAAATTTATTCCGTTATTTCCTAATAAAGTTTCTTCCTTCTTTTTTAAGCTCCAAACAAAGTCAAAAATAGCAGCTCGTTTAAGGGCATCTTTAAAATTCTTTATGTTTTCTGGTGTTTTAGGTGCCCAAAATGTAACATTGTTATAAATGGTATCATTAAAAATAGTAGATTCCTGAGAAATATAGCCAATATATTTTTGATAAGTAAACGCATTATAATCTCGAATATCAACCCCGTCAATAGTAAACTCACCTTGTTCGCAAGGTAACAACTGCGTTAAAATATTAACCAAAGTTGTTTTACCACTTCCACTCTCTCCTACTAATGCTATAGATTGATTTTTAGGAATTTCAATTGTTACATTTTGTAAAACATTCACATCATCGTAGTTAAAAAAAATATTTTTTAACTGAATAGCAGTATTAAATCCATGAAACAGGTTGTTGGAAATGGCTTCAGAAGCACTGTCTAATTCTTTAAAAAAACTTTGAATATTATCAATTGCGCCTTGGTTTGCTATAGCATTGTTATAGTTATTTTGAACAGTAACGATAGAAGTTAAAGCTCTATAAAAAAACAATAAACTAATCAAAATATCAGAAATAGATGCACTAAACAATCTGATTTGCAACAAAATAACACAAACAACAATACCAATTAATAAAGGTTCTCTAAACGAACTTACTTTAGCATTTAAAACGCCCATAGCAATGTTTACTTGATGCATATCGGCAATTGCATTTTTAACGCGTTCTTTATAATCTTGTATTTTACCAGTAGCTTTTAAATATTTAAAATTATTTACATATTGTATTAAAGCATTTGCAAAACGATTGTTTATCGAAGAAATATCTTTAGATTTTTCTTTTGTTAATTTGTTAATGCGTTTAAATACAAAATCTGAAAAAACACCACCTAAGCAAACCAATAATGCAAATTGCCAATCAACCATAAACGAAAAAATCAGATAAATAGTTATCATGATAATTCCCTGAATCATTGAGATATAATTTGAAAAAGTTGCTGTTAAACGTGCAATTTCACTTAAAAAAATATTTTGAATTTTACCAATATCTGTTTTTACAAATTGCTTGTATTGAAAAGTGGAAAATTGTTCCACAATTTTTAAACGTATTTTTTCAGCTAACAAATGTTGAGACAATAGTTTATACACATTGGTTTTATAAACCACAAATCCTTTAACAAGAAAAACAAGTAATAAAAATACTAAAGCTTTAGAAATGGTTAGTTTTATATTGCAATAAGTTAAAAAATCAGTTATAAAACTCAAATTACCTAAATCAATTTGGTTACCTCCATCTGCTAATTGCAATAAAGGTAAAAACATGGTTAAACCGATCGAATCTAAAATTCCGGTTAAAATACTTAATACAATTACTATAAAAATTCTTGCCTTAAGAATGCTATAAAAAAAAGTAAAGTTGGAAAAATTGGTACGTATATAATTTTTTAAAAAATTCATAGTTATGTAATAGAAAATCTAAAACGAATGCAATTATTTTTTATGAACATCTTAATTGTAAACGTAGTGATTTTATTATATTAGCAATAAAAAAATGTTAAATTTCTTTTCAAAATCTAAATATATTTCTGATTATGTTCCGACTGAATATACCGATATTCATTCGCACATTATGCATAATATTGACGATGGCGCTAAAAATCCTGAAGATAGTGCTTTGTTAATAAATACTCTATTAGAAATTGGCACAAAAAACATCATTTCAACACCACATACATCAACTCATATTTGGAATAATTCACCAGAAATTATAGTAAAGAAACGTGAAGAATTAAACAATATTATACCAGATTTACTTACAAAAAGTAATTTTAAGGTTGCCTCAGAATATTTGTTAGACGATTCTTTTCTAACCTTGCTGGAAAACAAGCAAGTACTAACCTATAAGGACAATCATATTTTGGTAGAATTTTCTTACTTTAATGTTCCATTAAACTATCAAAACATTTTTTTTGAAATTCAACTTAACGGTTATCAGCCCATTTTGGCACATCCTGAAAGATACAGCTATTTTAACAATCACCCAGAAGTTTTTGAAGCCATTCGCAAAAGCGGTGTAAAATTACAGCTCAACTTACTTTCTTTAGTAGGTTATTACGGTCCTGATGTAATGAAAATGGCAGACGAATTACTTAAACGAAATTTGTACGATTTTACAGGCAGCGATTTGCATCACAAAATGCACTGCAAAGCCTTGCATGACAAAATAAAATTAAAACACCATTCGGGCTTAAGCAGCGTAATGGCAAATAATTATTATCTTTTAAAATAGTTTATTTACAACATGTAATATTGTGTTGCAATTCAAATTCAGGAACCATTTTTTGCATTTGTTCAACCAGCTCAATATCTGATTTTTGATATAAAACATGCTCTAAATCTTGCATTTCATGCAGCAATTTATCTAAATTCCAAGTTTCCTTTGCAATGGTAATTTTGGCGTGATAAGTTGTTTCTGTTTTACTTGTTACGGTGTGTAATTCTTCAAATAATTTTTCTCCCGGACGTAAACCTATAAATTGCATTTTAATTTCACGTTCAGGTTCATATCCAGCTAAAAGAATCATTTTGTGAGCCAAATCTATAATTTTAACTGGTTCTCCCATATCAAACAAAAAAACCTCACCGCCTTTACCTAAAGCGCTTGCTTCAAGCACCAACAAACAAGCTTCAGACAACGTCATAAAATAACGAATTACATCTTGATGCGTTACTGTAACCGGACCGCCTTTAGCAATTTGTTTTTCAAACAACGGCACAACCGATCCGTTAGAACCTAAAACGTTTCCAAATCGAGTAATAATGAACTGCGAATTTTTTTGCTGATTTAATAGTTGAAGATATTGTTCTGCAATACGTTTGCTTGCCCCCATAATACTGCTTGGATTAACAGCTTTATCGGTAGATATAAATACAAATTTTTCAATCTCAAATTGAACACTTAAATCTGCTAAGTTTTTTGTTCCAAAAACGTTTGTTTGAACGGCTTGAAACGGATTTGCTTGCATTAAAGGTACATGTTTATATGCAGCAGCGTGAAATAGCAGTTGCGGCTTATAAGTATTAAAAAGTTTATGTAAAAATTTTAAATCGCGAATATCTCCAATTACAGGAAAAACAACATTGGGTGCAGCAATAAACTCCATTTCAATAAACAAATCATGTAACGCACTTTCTGCAAAATCTAGCAAAATTAATTGTTTGGGTTGATATAAAATGACTTGTTTAGCCAATTCACTACCTATAGAACCGGCAGCTCCCGAAATTAAAACAACCTTATTTTTTATGCTTTTTAAAATATTTTCTTGATCAAAATCAAGCACATCACGCCCTAATAAATCAATGACAGAAAAAGGCTGCAATACAAAAGTTGCTTTATTTTTTGAAGATGATGCGGGTTGATATGAAGATAAAACTTTTATTTTATGACTAAGCGCAGCATCAACTAACTCATTAATTTTTGATTGATTTGATGCAGTTTTAGGAATTACAACAACATCAATTAAATGAAATGGAATAGCCGAAATTGTTTTATAAACCGGAAGTTTTTGGTCTGTATTCGTAATTGCAGAATCCGAACTTACATAACCAACAACTTTGTACGGTTGTTGCAAATTAGTTTTTAAAAAAGTTGCTGTATTTATAGCTATTGCATCACAACCGTAAAGTAAAACTCGAATAACCGCATTATTTTTATCATTTATCTGTGCTAAAAATGCAGATCTAAAAAGTAATAATGAAATAAAGTTTAAAACCGACAAATAAAACAACAGCAAGCAAATCAAGCTCAATTCAGATGGGGCAACAAAAAACCAGGAAACTAAAGCTGTTGCAACAAATGTTGTGCTTAAAGCGATTCCTATTTTTAATGCATTCTGAAATATGTTGCGTGAAATAACAGATGATTTTGTAGCTAATAAAGCGAAAGCAGCGAAAATAAGGTAAACACAAAACGAAAAGAAAGGTAAAAAGGCAAAACCGATAAAATAAAACAAAGCAAAACTGAGCCCAAACCAAATGGTTAGGGTACCCAAATCCAACAACAAAACTTGTTTTTTATTTATTTTAGATGCGTTTTTAGATAAAAACATATTTAACTTTCGGTTTCTATTTCAAAAAAAGCAACAAGTACTTTTTTAATTCTTTCTAAATCTGAGGTTGTTAAATTAGATCCCGAAGGCAAGCACAACCCAGTGGTAAACAATTTTTCGGCAACTTTATTGCCATAATAAGGCGCATCAGCAAAAATGGGTTGCAAATGCATGGGTTTCCAAACGGGGCGCGCTTCTATATTTTCGTTTTCTAAAGCCAATCGTAAATCGTTTGCTGATTTACCACAAACTGCAGCATCAATTAAAATAGCGGTTAACCAATAATTTGAAAAATAAGTTGCATCGGGCTCGTTTTGAAAAGAAACGCCTTTTACATTTTGCAAAATTGATTTATAAAATTGATGCACCGCGCGGCGCTTACTTACATATTGGTTTAAAACTTGCATTTGCCCACGGCCAATTCCGGCACAAATATTACTCATTCTGTAATTGTAACCAATTTGCGAATGTTGGTAATGCGGCGCTTCATCTCGAGCTTGGGTTGCTAAAAAAACTGCTTTCTGCGTTTCTGCAGCTGCTGCAACCAGCGCCCCACCGCCCGATGTGGTAATAATTTTATTGCCATTAAACGATAACGCAGTAAAATCTCCAAAAGTACCGCAAGCTTGATTTTTGTAACAACTTCCTAAAGCTTCGGCTGCATCTTCAATCAAAACCATATCGTATTGCTTACAAATAGCTGTTATTTTAGTAATTTGAAAAGGCATTCCGTACAAATGCACTGCAACAACAGCTTTCGGTTTTTTACCGTTACGAATCCGATCTACAATTGCTTGTTTTAAAGCTTCTGGACAAATATTAAAAGTTAAAGCTTCGCTATCTACAAACACCGGTTTAGCCCCCAAATAAGTTATTGGATTAGCAGAAGCCGAAAAAGTTAAGCTTTGGCAAATAACCTCATCATTTGGTTTAACACCAGCCAAAATCAATGCCAAATGCAAAGCTGCGGTTCCTGATGATAAAGCTGCAACTTTTTTTTCTGTTTTTAAAAATTGTTCTAAATCCTTTTCAAAACCAGTAACGTTGGGGCCCAAAGGTGCAATCCAATTTTCAGAAAAAGCTTGATGCACGTATTCTAATTCTGCCCCACCCATATGTGGCGAAGAAAGCCATATTTTTGATTTCATTGCTTGATGTAGGATTTTAGGGTTGCTAAAATAATTTGCATATCTACTTTAAACGATTGTTTTTGTAAATAGTTCAGGTTAAGTTGTACTTTGTCAGGAAACAACACCGTATCGTTATACACCAAAGGATTAGTTTGTTGTTGCAAAAGCATTTCTTCGTTTTTATATTTTATTGCGGCTTCAGAGGTTAATCCTGGTTTTAGCAACAAAACCTTTTTATCGTTTCCTGTAAGTTTATCATAATATCCCGGAATATCAGGCCTTGGCCCAACTACGCTCATATCACCTTTTAAAATATTTATAAACTGCGGCAACTCATCAAACTTATATTTACGTAATAATTTACCTATTTCAGAAATTTGTGCTTGCCCATCAATCCATTTTATAGTTCGTAATTTGTAAATTTTGAATGGTTTACCATACTGACCAATTCGCGTTTGCGTAAAAATTCCGTTTGACTGTGTATCAATAGCGGCAAATAACCAAGCCAAACACAAAAAGGGCCAAATAAGCCCTAAAAATACAAGCGAAAAAATAAGATCAAAAATGCGTTTGGACAAGCGAAAACAAAATTTAATGGTGTAAAAAAGAACGTTTGCAATACTGTTAATTTATGTTAAATATAAGAAATAACTTCGGATAAAAAGCCCTAATTAGCAGCTAATACAAATAAAAGTAAAAAGCTTGTTAGCAGAAACTAACAAGCTTTATTTTATAATCTAGCATCTACAACTTGCAAAGGTAAAACGCCTTTTACGTCGTAAACAATAGCTTTTTCTTTTTTTAGTGGCTTGAAATCGAGATTTAAAAATTCTTGATGCGAAACGCCTAAAACAATAGCATCAAACAACTCGGTAGGTTTTTCGGTAACCGATTGAATTTGATATTCATGCATAACTTCATTCGGGTTTGCCCACGGATCGTAAACCACAACTTCAATACCGTAATCTTTTAACGCAGCAACCACATCAACAATTTTTGTATTGCGAACATCTGGACAATTTTCTTTAAAGGTAATACCCAAGATTAAAATTTTAGATCCATTAATACTGATTCCTTTTTTAATCATGGTTTTAACAATTTGCGAAGCTACATATTCGCCCATAGAATCGTTTAAACGACGACCAGCCAAAATAATTTCTGGATGATATCCTTTTTCTTGCGCTTTTTGAGCCAAATAATACGGGTCTACTCCAATACAATGCCCGCCAACTAATCCGGGTTTAAACGGCGGCAAAAAGTTCCATTTTGTTCCGGCAGCAGCAAGCACATCGTGCGTATCAATTGCTAATAAATTAAATATTTTAGATAGCTCATTTACAAAAGCAATATTGATATCACGTTGCGAATTTTCGATCACTTTAGCAGCTTCAGCAACTTTAATAGTTGGTGCTAAATGCGTACCAGCTATAATTACAGATTTGTATAAATTATCTACTTTTTTACCAACTTCTGGTGTTGATCCTGAAGTTACTTTTAGTATTTTTTCAACGGTATGTTCTTTATCTCCAGGATTAATACGTTCTGGCGAATAACCTACAAAAAAATCTTGATTAAAGGTTAAACCAGAAAACTTTTCGAGAACCGGAACACAATCTTCTTCCGTAACACCGGGATAAACGGTTGATTCGTAAATTACAATATCATCTTTTTTAAGCGCCTTACCCACCGTTTCGCTTGATTTGTAAAGCGGAGTTAAATCGGGACGATTGTGCTTATCTACAGGCGTAGGAACGGTAATAATATAATAATTGCAACTTTCTAGATCTTTACTTTCGTGGGAATTGAACAAGCCAACCTCATTTGTATTTTCTGTTTTAAGTACTGATTTTAAAAGTTCGTTTGAAACTTCTTTGGTAAAATCATTTCCTTGATTTAAATCTAGAATTCTTTGTTTATTTATGTCAAATCCTACCACAGGGTATTTTGTAGCAAACAATCTTGCTAATGGTAATCCTACATAACCTAAACCTATTATTGCAATTTTTATATCCATCTATTTTCCTATTCCTTGGTATTTAAAACCAATTTTAGTTAATTCTTTTTCGTTTAAAATGTTTCGTCCATCAAACACAAAAGCTGGTTTTAGCATATTGTCATAAATTCTTTGCCAATCGTACGTTTTAAATTCATCCCATTCGGTTAAAACTGCAATGGCATGCGCATCTTTACAATTTTCGTACGGGCAAGAATTAAAAGATATTAAATTGACATTTTCTTGTTCTGAACGCGTATTTAAGTAATTTAAATCGGTTAAAACTTGCTGCTCGCTAACTTTTGGATCGTAAACTGCCAATTCGGCTTGTTCGTTTAACAAATAATCGGCTACATAAATAGCAGCTGATTCGCGCGTATCGTTAGTGTCTTTTTTAAATGCCCAACCTAAAAAAGCTATTTTTTTACCAGAAATGGTATTATACAAAGTAGTAATAATGTTATTAGCAAAACGCGATTTTTGATAATCGTTCATGATAATTACTTGCTCCCAGTAATCTGCCACCTGATCTAATCCGTAAGAACTTGCGATATAAACCAAGTTTAAAATATCTTTTTGAAAACAAGATCCACCAAAACCAACCGACGCTTTTAAAAACTTAGAACCAATACGAGAATCTAAACCAATGGCTTGTGCAACCTCATCAATATCAGCACCTGTTTTTTCACAAATTTCTGACATAGCGTTAATTGAGGAAACGCGTTGCGCTAAAAATGCATTTGCTGTAAGCTTTGAAAGTTCTGACGACCAAACATTTGTTGTTAAAATACGATTTTCTGGTACCCAACGTGCATAAATTTCTGTTAAAACATTAATTGCTGCTTGACCTTCTTCGGTTTCTGGATTTCCACCGATTAAAACTCGGTCTGGATTTAGCAAATCAGAAATCGCTGTTCCTTCAGCCAAAAACTCAGGGTTTGAAAGAATTTGAAACTTTACTTTATTTCCGGTATTATCTAATATATCGCGAATAGCAGATGCTGTTCGAACCGGTAAAGTAGATTTTTCTACAATTATTTTATCTGTTTTTGCTACACGAGCAATTTGACGTGCGCAAAGTTCTATATATTTTAAATCGGCAGCTTTACCTTTACCTATTCCGTAAGTTTTGGTAGGCGTATTTACCGATATAAAAATCATATCTGCCTGATCAATAGCTTGATCTACTTCGGTTGAAAAAAATAAATTTCGACCACGAGCTTCTTGTACAATATCTGCCAATCCGGGCTCGTAAACCGGAAGGTTGTTTAAATCAGCATCATTCCACGCATTAATGCGTTGCTGATTTACATCAACAACCGTAACTTTTATTTCGGGACATTGTTTGGCAATTACTGCCATAGTCGGACCACCAACATAACCTGCACCGATGCAACAAATATTTTTAATCATGTTTTTTTAAATTATTCCAATACCAAGTAATTGCTTCTTGCAATCCGGCTTGCATGTTATATTTAGGCTCATAGTTTAATAATTTTTTAGCTTTTGCTATGCTAGCTAAAGAATGCGGAATATCACCTTGTCTTTCTGGGCCGAAAATTACAGGAACTTCGGCAATTTTCGCATCAAATTTTGCTAAATATTTTCTTAAATATAAAAATAATTCTTTCAAACTTGTTTGCTCACCATAAGCCGTATTATACACGGTATTTAATGCTTCGGGATTTGTAGTTGTTAAAGCTAACTCGTTCATTTTAATCACATTATCTATGTAAGTAAAATCACGAGAAAAACTACCATCGCCATTAATTACAGGGCTTTGATAGGCCATTAGTTGCTGCACGAATTTAGGAATTACAGCTGCATAAGCTCCTTCTGGATCTTGACGCTTGCCAAACACATTAAAATAACGCAACCCGATACAATTTAATCCGTAAGTTTTTGCAAAAACATCGGCATATAATTCATTTACATATTTTGTAACGGCATATGGCGATAACGGCATGCCGATTTCGTGTTCAACTTTGGGTAATTTATCTGCATCACCATAAGTTGATGAACTTGCTGCATAAATAAAGCGTTTTACTTTAGCTTCTTTAGCTGCCATCAAAACATTAAGAAAACCAGAAACATTTACCTCATTTGTTGTGATTGGATCGGCTATAGAGCGCGGAACAGATCCTAATGCAGCTTGATGCAAAACATAATCTACTCCTGAAACAGCTTCTATACAAGTTTTATAATCGCGAATATCACCTTCTATCAACTTAAAAGCTTCATATTCAAATAAGTGATTGATGTTGTAACGATGCCCGGTAGAAAAATTATCTAAACAAACTACTTGGTAGTTTTTAGATAAGAAATATTCACAAAGATTGGAACCAATAAAACCAGCTCCACCAGTAATTAGTAACGTTTGTTTCAAAATTTATTTTTTATGCTTTTTACGTTTTTTAAAGAAATTATCTTTTAAACGTTGAGTAAAAGTTTTAGGCACATCTTGTTCGGTATAACCATTTCCGTAACTTCCATAGCCATAGCCATAGCCATAGCCATAGCCATAGCCATAGCCGTAATTATTTCTATTATCATACCCATTAAGTAAAATTGATGCATTAACTATTTCACCACGCATGGCTTTTTCGTTAATAATAGCAATCATGTTCTTTTTAGTATAACCTTGGCGTGCTACATAAATAACAGCATCTGTATATTTAATTAATTCTAAGGCATCTGAAACCAAACCAATAGGCGGGGTATCTAAAATTATAAAATCGTACGTTTTTTTAAGCTCTTCTATTAACAAACTTAAACGCTCGTTTAAAATTAATTCAGAAGGGTTAGGCGGAATTGGTCCTGAAATAATAACATCTAAATTAGGTAATTCGGTAGATTCTATAATCTCATCCAATTGTTTTTGTCCAATTAAATAATTTACAACTCCATTTGTGTTTTTTAAATTAAAATCTCCAAATATTTTTGGTTTACGCAAGTCTAATCCTACAATAATTGTTTTTTTTCCGCTTAGCGCAAAAACAGTTGCTAAGTTTATAGAACAAAACGTTTTACCTTCACCACTCACTGAAGATGTTAACATAACAACCTTACTTCCTTCAATACCCGACTTGGTGTACATAAATTGTAAAGAAGAACGTATTGAACGGAATGATTCGGCCAAAGGAGATTTTGGTTTTTCAAAAACAGATAAATTAGAATCTGTATTTTTTAAACCAACTAATCCAATGATTGGAATTTTGGTTAAGTTTTTAATATCATCAATATTAGATATGGTATTATCTAACAAAACACTTACAAAAGCAATTAAAAACGGAACTAATAAACCAACTATTAATGCTATTACGTAATTTACACTAGTTTTAGGACCGACCAAACCACCACCGATATCTTTAGCAGTATCTATAAATTGAATATCTGAAACGTTAGATGCTTTAACAATATTGGCTTCAGCCTTTTTCTGCAAGAATGTATCGTAAATATTTTTATTCAAATCGTATTTACGAGTTATCTTCAATAATTCTTGTTGTTGTTTTGGTAAATCACGAGCTGCATCTTCGGTATTAGCAATTTTTTGATTGATGGCACTTAAATCAAACTCAACCGCCTTTTTAGCAGATTCAATATTTACTAACAAAACGTTTTTGTAAGCTTCCATTTCGTTGTCAAAACGCTCAAACATTTTATTATTTTTTAACGAATAAGCAATTTCTGAACGTTCTTTAGACAAAGCTATTAATTGAGTCACATTAGATACAATATTAGGATCTTCAATTCCAGCAACCGTTGGAGCAGGAAGTTTTGAATAATCTTGATTGTTTTTTAAATACTTTTGCAACGTATTATAATAAGCTATTTTTCTATTTAAAATATCTTTCTCAACATCATAACTTAATAACCTAGTTGAAACAGATGCACCATCTTCGGTTAAGCTTTGAATACTTTTTCCTTCCCGGAATTGATTTAATTCATTTTCAGACAACTTCAAGCTGGTTTCCATTGCCATCAATGTGCTATCAATAAAGCTGATAGTATTACTAGCAAATTGATTTTTTTGCTTTAACTGCCTATCTTTTAGAACATTTACAGTTTCATTTAAATAATCAACTAACCTATTTTTATTTGTACCATGTAATGCTAATGTAATTACAGAAGGAGCAGTCATTTCTGTTCCGACTGAAATACCTCTATATCCTGCCACAGTTGCATCGAAACTTGAAAAACTAACATAGTATTCTTTACCTATGTAATTATTTGCGTCTGGTTTTAAATTAAGAGTAAAGTTTGCAAAAGGAAGTTTTATTGGTGAAGAAACTGGAAATTTTTGGGTAAATTCACCTACAGAAACATATATATTTTCTATCGAGTTTGTTGCATAAACAATTGCATTTACACTTGATTCTTCAAATAAAACTTGTAATTCGTAATAAGAAGCATCAATAAATTTAATCTTTAAAACATTTCCTGTTATTTGTGGTGCATTTTTATTTATTGTAATTGAAAAAGGCACACGCCCATAAGCATCAATTAAGCCATATTTGCCTTGTTCTAAATAATTAATATAATAATTAAGCTGATCGACAACAACTTCGTTATGAGAACGAGATTTTAATGTTGTAATTAATGTTTGTACCTTATCGGAAACTCCACCCCAATTGAAAACTAAACTTGTATTACCTGTAAAAAAAGAATTATTTTCATCTTTTACTACCATAGTAGTTTCCAAACGATAAATTTTTTCTTTACGAATATTAATTTGATATGCAATGGTAAACGTTATCAGTAAGCTCACTATAAACCATTTCCAATAGCTTAAAATTTTAAAAAACAACCCTTTAAAATCGAAAAGAGATTGATTTTCAAAAAAATTTAAATCTTCTTTGTTAATCATAATGAACTATAAATTTTTTACTAATAGATAAGTTGAAATCATTAAAGTAAATGATGAAATAATGGTTGTTAGCGTTTGTAATCCATTAGTTCCAAAACCTAAGGTTTTCTGTTTTAAAGGTTTTACATAAATATAATCGTTCGGTTTTAGAATGTAATACGGAGATTCCATAGCTGAAACTTCTAAAAGATTAATACTATGTATTTCAGTACCATGAGGATATTGGCGCATCACAATAACATCTTTTCTATCTCCAACTAAAGTGATATCACCCGAATTAGCAATTGCATCCATAATTGTTGCTTTATCATTATAGATAACTTTAGTTCCTGTATTCCCTACCTCACCATTTATTGTATATCGAATTCCAGCTAATTTAACATTAACAAAAATTTCGGTAGTTGCTTTGTTAAAATAATCAGCATAAATAATATCTTCAATCTTTTTTCGAACTTGTTCCACTGTAAAACCCAAAACATTTATTTCTCCTAGTGTTGGAATTCTAATATTTCCATGATCATCAACTTGATAAGAATTGAAATATAATTGTGCTTCTGAAACAACATTTGTATTTGTATTTAAAGTTGAAGAAGAAAACTGATCTATAAATTCTTTAACCAATCGGCTATCATTTACCGATTTAAAATCAATTTTAACCAGATCGTTAACTTGTAGCTTATAAGCATCGCTTTGTATTGCTTTAATAACTACAGAAGATGTATCACTTAGATTATTTGGATTTTGTAAATAAACTAAATCTTTTTGGGTAATGCATGAAGCAAACAAGGCTCCTACAAATAGTATTAAAAAAGTACTTTTAAAATTCATTATTTAATTCGTTTCAATGGGTTGGTGGTTAGTTTGGTGAGGTCAGTTGATTGTTAAACGTTAAATCTATACATTTATTCTGTAAGATTTTACAAACTTTTTAAAGTTTTTTCAAAAGGTATTCTATGCAGTAAACTTCTTCCTAAGGTAACCTCGTCAGCATATTCCAATTCATCACCAATAGCGATACCGCGGGCAATGGTAGATGTTTCAACATCAAAACCTTTTAATTGCTTGTAAATGTAAAAGTTAGTTGTATCTCCTTCTATGGTTGAGCTTAAAGCAAAAATGATTTCTTTACAGGTTCCTTGTTTAACTTTTTCAAGCAAGGAAGTTATTTTTAATTGGCTTGGTCCTACTCCATCAATAGGAGAAATTTTTCCACCCAATACATGATAAATCCCTTTATAAGTACGCGTATTTTCAATCGCCATTACATCGCGAATATCTTCAACCACACAAATTGTTTGATGATCACGATCTGGATTAGTACAAATTTCACAAACTTCATGGTCTGAAATATTATGACACGAAGAACAAAGTTTAATGTTATTTTTTAAATCTAAAATGGCTTGGGTAAATGCTGTTGTATTTTGCATGGGCTGCTTTAAAATATGCAAAACCAAGCGCAAGGCAGTACGTTTACCAATTCCTGGTAAATTAGACATTTCTAACACCGCATTTTCTAAAAGTTTAGATGAAAATTCCATGTAACAAAGATAATTATTTCAATATAGCTTTTAAATTGTTAGCAACAAATTTATAAGGTTTCACTCTTAATTTTAATCCTATTTTTATTACATTGCCTAAAATATAAATTGTATGACACCGGCAATAATCTTATCAATCATTGTTATTTACTTTGGCGTATTAATAATTGTTTCTAACATCATTAGCAAAAAAGATAGCAGCAATGCAGCATTTTTTAGCGCAAACAAAAATGCCAAATGGTATTTAATTGCTTTTGGAATGATTGGTACTGCACTAAGCGGGGTAACTTTTATTTCTGTTCCTGGTGAAGTTGGCTCTGCCAATGGCGAACAATTTAAATATTTTCAGTTTGTAATCGGAAATGCAATTGGTTTTATTGTTGTAGCAACCGTATTATTACCGCTATATTATAAAATGAATTTAACTTCTATTTATGGATATATAGAAAATAAACTTGGTTTTTACAGCTATAAAACCTCGGCACTTATTTTTTTAATTAGTCGCACAATCGGGTCAGCGTTTCGCTTGTACTTAGTTGTTTTAGTTTTACAACGTTATGTTTTCGACTATTACAAAATTCCGTTTGCGGTTACCGTGCTAATTTCGTTAGCTTTAATTTTTGCATATACGTACAAAGGCGGATTAAAAACTATTATTGTAACCGATACGTTACAAACTTTTTTTCTGGTTAGTTCCGTTTTATTTACCATTTATTTTATTGCTAGAAGTTTAGATTTATCTGCAATAGAAACCCTAGAAACCATTAAACAATCTAACTATTCTAAAATATTTTTCTTTGAAGATTTTATAACCAACAAATACCATTTTTTAAAGCAAATTTTAGGCGGTATGTTTGTAACCATTGCCATGGTAGGTTTAGATCAGGATTTGATGCAAAAAAATCTTTCGTGCAAAAATATTAGCGAAGGACAAAAAAACATGTTTTGGTTTACGGGTATTTTTGTAGTAATTAATTTAATATTTTTATGCGTAGGAGCTTTGCTTTACATTTACGCCAACAAAAACAGCATTGCCTTACCAACCGATTTGGCAACAGGAGCAATTCGCACCGATTTACTTTTTCCTGAAATTGCTTTTAATCATTTCAGTATTATTCCATCTGTCATATTTTTATTAGGATTGATTGCAGCAACCTTTGCAACAACAGATTCTGCCTTAACGGCATTAACTACCTCATTTTGCGTCGATTTTTTAAATATGGACAAAAAACCGAACGATCCTAAAAACATTCCAACCCGATATGCTGTACATATTGGCTTTTCATTAGCCATGTTTTTAGTTATAATCGTTTTCAATTCTTTAAACGACAAATCGGTAGTAAGCATGATTTTTAAGATTGCAACCTACACATACGGACCATTATTAGGATTATATGGCTTTGGATTATTTGTAAAAAACAGACAAGTTTTAGACAAGCTGGTTCCTTACATTTGTTTTGCATCGCCAATTTTAACTTGGTTGCTGAACGATTATTCTCAAGTATTATTTTTTAATTATGTTTTTGATAACGAATTAATACTAATAAACGGCTTAATAACCTTTGCTTTATTGTATATAACCAGCAGCAAAAAGCAAATTAAAATTGCTGCGTAGCTAATAAAACTAAGGTGCAAGCAGCCTCGTAAGCAATACCATTTTCAGTTAATAAAGTAAACAACTCGGGGTTTTCGGTTCCCGGATTAAATAATACGCGACGCGGTTTTAAAGCAATAATATAATCGTAATATTCGCGTTGATTAGTTGGGTTTACATACAAAGTTACCGTATCTATATCAGCATATAATTCGGGTTGGGTTTGAATCTGAATTCCTAAAACGGTTTCCGATTTTTTACCAATAGCAACTACATCATGTCCGTAACTTAATAAGCTTGCAATTGCTTTGTACGCGTAACGATCTGGGTTGGTAGAAGCACCTAAAACTAATGTTTTCATAACTGTTTTTTTATTAAATATAACGCTATTTTTTTATTTAATTATTCCTAAAAAGTATGGATTTATTCATTTTTATTTTTGCCGCTGTATTTTCGGTTTTAAATCCCTTAGGAGCTATACCGGTTTTTGTAGGTTTAACTCAAGAAGATTCAATGGCCGAACGCTCCCGCATATCAATATGGGCAGCAACCAATGTATTTATTATTCTCACTATTTCATTTTTTATTGGTGAATATTTACTGAAATTTTTTGGTATTAGTATGGATGCCTTACGTATTGCCGGGGGGTTAATTATTGTTAATTCGGGGTATTCTTTACTTTCTGGCAATTTTCCTAAACGCCGTGGGGTAAACAAAAAGGTTGCCGATGATGCACAAAAAAGAAATGATATTGCTTTAACCCCCTTAGCAATGCCTTTGTTAGCCGGACCAGGTTCTATGTCCTTGCTAATTGCGTTTTATCAAGATTATCCAGCATTAACCGATAAAATCATTGTAATTGCCGCTGTTTTAACCGTTTGCATTTTAATATTTTTAATTTTAAGAAGTTCGCATTACTTATCTAAACTTTTAGGCGCTTCGGGCATTGTTTCTATTTCTCGAATTATGGGGTTTATAGTAATTGCTTTAGGAATTCAATACATTAGCGTTGGTGCATTAAATATGCTACAAACTGTATTTACAAAATAAAAAAGCTCGGAAAATTTCCGAGCTTTTTTGTTATATTTTATTCTAAATCTTCAGCTAAAGGTAAAAAAACCTCGGCCAACATGCAGCGTGCACTACCGCCCCCGCAAGCTTCAATTGTATCTAAATTTACAGCTAAAATTGTAGCATATTTTTCTATTTGATTAATTTGTGCTTGAGTAAGCGATTGTTTTGCAGCCTCACTCATAACCAAATACGATTGGTTATTTGCTCCACGAACTTCTAACATATTACCAGCAAAACTATAAATCTGTTCTTCAGTAATATAAATAATTTCTTTTCCGTCTGATTTTAAGCAATCAATAACCATTTTACGTTCTTTTTTATCGTCAATGCAATCTGCACAAATAACAGCAAAATGCTCGGCTACGCACATCATTACATTGGTATGATAAATTTGCTTGCGTTCGCCATTAACGGTCTGAAAAGCTTCAAAAATAACCGGATTCATTTCAAAATCTTCACAAAATTCAATCACCAATTCTTCTTCAGCTCTTGGAGATAAAGCACAATAAGCTTTACCGTTTTGTCTGTCTAAAATTAAACTTCCGGTTCCTTCTAAATACATTTCTGCTTCTTCAGCAAGCGTATAATCAGTAACATTTTCAATATAAAAACCGTGTTCCTCAACAATATCTAAAACATCTTCACGACGTTCTAAACGTCTGTTTTCAGCAAACATTGGATATAAAGCTACATCACCTGTTTGATGAAAAGAAATCCAGTTGTTTGGAAAGATGCTATCTGGCGTATTAGGTTCTAACGTATCTTCAACCACAATAACTTGCACGCCCACAGCACGTAATTGTGCAACAAAATTATCAAATTCTGCCTGAGCTTTTGCATTTACGGTTGCTGGTAAAACTCCATCTAAAACTTTTTGGTAATAATTGTTTACGGCTGTTTGCTCGTTCATACGAAAAGCAACCGGACGAATCATTAATACGGTATTGGTTGTTTGCTTCATTATTCTCTAATTAATGGTAAAGTTGAGCAACGTAACAAGCCTTCTTGCTTAGAAATTTCAGCATACGGAATTTCTTCAACTACAAAACCTTGTTCGCGTAGCCAATTGTTTAATCGGGTAAAGTTTTTTTCGCTCACTACTACATTTTCATCAATAGAAAATACGTTAGAAAACATGTGGTACATTTCTTCACGTTGAATATGAAACAAATTTTCTTTCCCAAATAAGTTTACTAAATAGTTGTAATCTGCTTCTTCTCTAAATCCGGCCTTATAAATAATTCCTTTATTTTTACCTACTGGCTGAAAGCAGCAATCTAAATGCAGGGCATTATCACGTGGTTCGATTTTAGATTTAACCAAATCAAATTCTTTAACTATTTTGTTCGGAAATAAAGCTTTTATGTAAGCTACACCGGCCATATTAGTACGAGCTGTAATATAATTTTTATAATCACTGCCTTTGTAGGTGCCGATAAATATATGATCGTTCCAAAGCATTACGTCACCGCCTTCAATATGAACTTCTTCTGGTGGATAAGCAATATGCTCAGGTTTTATTTGATCTATAATATATTGAATCGCTTCGAATTCGCGATCACGATCGGGTAATATGTTTGCTTTTACAAACGTATTACCAATTACAAAACCAATATCGCGAGTAAATATTTGGTTGTAATCTGAAATAAGTTTAGGTCTAAAAACCTGAACGTTGTATTTTTTTAATACCTGATCAAACGCATCCATTTCTACTTTCATATCGGCTTCAACAGGATAAGTTCCGGCCTTAATATGCTCTAAAGATTTTGGATCGTATGCCTCGTTTTCATTTGGGGTTGGCCCATTACTGTCTGCAATTCCTAAAACAACGGCCTTAAGCCGGGATGTTTCATTGTTTACATTTAATTCTAACATAAATTCAGAAAATTATATAGACAAATATACTATTTTGTTGATATAAGACAAACTTAGTTGTAAAAAGGCATAAAAAAACCTCGATGTTTATCGAGGTTTTTTTAGTTTGAATTGATTATCGTTTATCCATTTCAACAAATGAACGTAAAGGTTCACCAACGTAAACTTGACGTGGACGACCAATTGGTTCATTGTTAACGCGCATTTCTTTCCATTGTGCAACCCATCCTGGTAAACGTCCAATTGCAAACATTACTGTAAACATTTCAGTTGGAATCCCTAATGCACGGTAAATAATACCAGAATAGAAATCTACGTTTGGATATAAGTTACGAGATACGAAATATTCGTCTTTTAAAGCTTTTTCTTCTAATGATTTAGCAATAGATAAAATTGGATCGTTAACGCCTAATTCTGCTAAAACTTCATCAGCTGCTTTTTTAATGATACGAGCACGTGGATCAAAGTTTTTGTACACACGGTGTCCGAATCCCATTAAACGGAATGGATCATTTTTATCTTTAGCTTTAGCTAAGAATTTGTCTGAATCTCCACCGTCTTTTTGGATTTCTTCTAACATTTCTAAAACTGCTTGATTTGCACCACCATGTAATGGCCCCCATAATGCAGAAACACCTGCAGAAATAGATGCAAATAAACCAGCGTGAGATGAACCTACCATTCTTACTGTTGATGTAGAACAGTTTTGTTCGTGATCAGCATGTAAAATAAATAATTTATCAATTGCGTTTAAAACGGTTTTGTTAATTTTATAAGGTTCTGTTGGTAACTCAAACATTAAACGTAAAAAGTTCTCAACATATGGTTTTGTATTGTCGTAGTAATTTAACGGATATCCTTTTGCTTTTCTGTAAGTCCAAGTTGCAATAACTAAGAATTTACCCATAATTTTGCAAATAGCTTCGTACATTTTCTCTTCGTTATCTACATTAACAACCCCAGGGTTAAATGCAGTTAACGCACAAGTTAATGATGATAATACGCCCATTGGGTGTGCATTTTTAGGAAAACCATCAATGATGCTTTTCATTTCTTCATTAACTAATGTATGTTTGCGAATATCGTTTTCAAATTTCTCTAATTCAGCTTTTTTAGGTAACTCACCAAAAATAATTAAATAAGCTACTTCTAAGAAACATGCTTTTTCAGCTAATTCTTCAATAGAATAACCTCTGTAACGTAAGATTCCTTGTTCACCATCTAAAAATGTAATTGCACTTTCACAAGAACCCGAATTTTTATACCCCGGATCTAAGGTAATTGCACCTGTTTGTGCACGTAGTTTTTCGATATTAATGGCTACTTCATTCTCAGTACCAACTGTAACAGGAAATTCGTACTTAACGCCCTCTAATTCTAGTATTGCTGTTTTTGACATGATTTACTATAGGATTAATTGTGAATTTTATATTGCTGATTGCGAATTTACAAATTTGAATTTTCATTTTAAAATATTTAATATAATTTTAAATGAACAAATCGTTAAGATGTCTGAATTTAATACGCCTTCGCAATTAAACACCACAATATAGTACATTTTTAGCGCAAAAGAAAGAATTTAAAGAACATTTTAACATACCTTTTTAGTAATAATCTGATCAAAAAAATGTACTAATTACAAATAAAAAAAGCCCTTACTTAAAAGTAAGGGCTTTTGTATTTTAAGCATCTCCAGATGGTCCTAAATTGTAAGGAGAAACGTTTGTTACTCCGCCTTCTTTAATAGGTCCGTTAATGCTTTCATATTTTTGAATATTATCTGTTAATGCAGTTAACAATCGTTGAGCATGCTGTGGAGCCAAAATAATTCTGGACTTCACTTTAGCCTTAGGTGCCCCAGGCATAATATTCACAAAATCGAAAACAAATTCAGAATTTGAATGGTTTATAACTACCAAATTTGCGTAAGTGCCATCGGCTGTTTTTTCATCCAACTCAATACTGATTTGATTGTTTTGCGTTACATCACTCATGTATTGTTTTATTAAAAGTTAAAACTTTCTTTGTTTGCAATTAACTCGTTGTATTCTTCTTTAGATCCAACAATGGTATCGTCATAATCTCTTAAACCAGTTCCGGCAGGAATTCTATGTCCAACAATAACGTTTTCTTTTAATCCTTCTAAGCTATCAACTTTACCAGCTACAGCTGCTTCGTTTAATACTTTAGTTGTTTCCTGGAACGATGCTGCAGAAATGAATGACTTAGTTTGTAACGATGCTCTTGTAATACCTTGTAATATTGGTGTTGCAGTTGCAGGAACTACATCACGAGCAATTACTAAGTTTTGATCGTTACGTTTTAGCAATGAATTCTCATCTCTTAATTCGCGAGCAGAAATAATCTGACCTGCTTTTAAGTTTTCAGAATCTCCTGCATCTTCAATAAACTTCATTCCATACAATTTGTCATTTTCAAGAATAAAATCATGAGTATGAACTAATTGCTCTTCTAATAAAAGCGTATCTCCTGGATCTTCAATTCTAACTTTACGCATCATTTGACGAATAACTACCTCAAAGTGCTTGTCAGAAATTTTTACCCCTTGTAGGCGATAAACTTCTTGAATTTCGTTTACTAAATATTGTTGTACCGCAGATGGTCCTTTAATTCTTAAAATATCTTCAGGAGTAATTGCTCCGTCTGATAATGGTGATCCCGCTTTAACGAAGTCATTTTCTTGAACTAAAATTTGGTTAGATAATTTTACTAAGTATTTTTTAATCTCACCGAATTTAGATTCCACAATGATTTCACGGTTACCACGTTTAATTTTACCGAATGAAACTACACCATCGATTTCTGAAACTACAGCTGGGTTTGACGGGTTACGAGCCTCTAATAACTCTGTAATACGTGGTAAACCTCCTGTAATATCACTTGCTTTAGATGAACGGCGTGGAATTTTAACTAAAATTTTACCTGATTTAATTTTTTCTCCATCGTTAACCATTAAGTGAGAACCTACTGGTAAGTTGTATGAACGAATTAATTCGCCGTCTTTAGAATACATTAATAAAGTTGGAACTAACTTTTTATTACGTGCTTCAGAAATAACTTTTTCTGTAAAACCTGTTTGTTCGTCAATCTCAACTTGGAACGTTTGTCCTTGCTCTAAATCTTCATAAGCAATTTTACCATCTGTTTCTGCAATGATAACCCCGTTATATGGGTCCCATTTACAAATAACAGCTCCTTTTTCTACAACATCACCATCTTTTACAAAGATTGATGAACCGTAAGGAATGTTATGCGTATTTAAAACAATACCAGTTGTTGTATCTACTAATTTATATTCTGTAGAACGAGAAACAACGATATCTACAACGTTACCTTCTGTATCTTCACCTTTAACTGTTTTTAAATCTTCGATTTCTAAACGTCCTGCAAATTTAGTTAGTAAGCTTGATTCTTCAGAAATACCTCCTGCAACCCCACCAACGTGGAATGTACGAAGCGTTAACTGAGTACCAGGTTCACCAATAGATTGTGCAGCAACTACACCAACAGCATCACCACGTTGCGCAATGTTATTTGTTGCTAAGTTACGTCCGTAACATTTAACACAAATACCTTTTTTAGCTTCACAAGTTAGTGGTGAACGCACCTCCATATTTTCAACAGGAGATTCGTTGATTTGTTTTGCAATGGCTTCAGTAATTAATTGCCCTTCAGCAACAATTACATCACCAGTTAATGGGTTAACAACATCTAATAATGCTACACGTCCTAAAACTCTTTCACCTAATGATTCAATAACTTCATCATTTTTCTTAAGTGCTTCGATTTCGATACCACGTAAAGTACCACAATCTTCAATGTTAACAATAACATCTTGAGCAACATCATGTAAACGACGAGTTAAATAACCAGCATCGGCAGTTTTAAGAGCCGTATCGGCAAGACCTTTACGAGCACCGTGCGTAGAGATAAAGTATTCAAGAATTGATAAACCTTCTTTAAAGTTAGATAAAATTGGGTTTTCAATAATTTCACCACCTCCTGCAGCAGTTTTCTTAGGTTTAGCCATTAATCCACGCATACCTGTTAACTGACGAATCTGCTCTTTAGATCCACGAGCACCAGAATCAAGCATCATAAATACTGAGTTGAATCCTTGTTGGTCTTCACGGATATTACGCATCGCCGCTTCTGTTAACATGGCGTTTGTTGATGTCCAAACGTCAATTACTTGGTTGTAACGTTCGTTGTTGGTAATAAGCCCCATGTTATAGTTCATAGAAATTACATCAACCTGAGCGTTAGCATCAGCAATTAAAGCTGGTTTTTGTTCTGGAATTTTGATATCACCTAAAGAGAAAGATAATCCACCTTTAAACGCGTAACCATATCCCATGTTTTTAATATCGTCTAAGAACTGAGCCGTAGTTGGTACATCAGTTTTAGCTAATATGCTTGAAATAATATCACGTAACGATTTTTTATTTAAAACCTCGTTAATAAATCCTGCTGCTTCTGGAACTACTTCGTTAAATAAAATACGACCAGCTGTAGTAGAAATAATTTTGTATACTAATTCACCATTTTCATTAAAATCTTTAGCACGTACTTTAACACCTGCGTTAAGATCTAATTTACCTTCGTTAATAGCAATATGAACTTCTTCTACCGAATAGAAAATTTGACCTTCACCTAGAATTGGATGTTCTGGAGTAGATTTTCTTTCTTTAGTCATGTAGTAAAGACCAAGAACCATATCCTGAGATGGTACAGTAATAGGCGCACCATTTGCAGGGTTTAAGATATTGTGAGAAGCTAACATTAATAATTGCGCTTCTAAAATAGCTTCTGGTCCTAAAGGTAAGTGAACCGCCATCTGGTCACCGTCGAAATCGGCGTTGAACGCAGTACACACTAATGGGTGTAAACGGATTGCTTTACCTTCAATTAACTTAGGCTGGAATGCTTGGATACCTAAACGGTGTAACGTAGGAGCACGGTTTAATAAAACTGGGTGACCTTTAATTACATTTTCTAAAATATCCCAAACAACTGGCTCTTTTTTATCTATAATCTTTTTAGCAGACTTAACAGTTTTTACAATACCACGCTCAATTAATTTACGAATTACGAATGGTTTGTAAAGTTCAGCAGCCATATCTTTTGGAAGACCACATTCGTATAATTTTAATTCAGGTCCAACAACAATTACCGAACGCGCAGAATAATCTACACGTTTACCAAGTAAGTTTTGACGGAAACGCCCTTGTTTACCTTTTAACGAATCTGATAACGATTTTAATGGTCTGTTAGATTCTGTTTTAACAGCAGATGCTTTACGTGTGTTATCGAATAGTGAATCTACCGCTTCTTGTAACATACGTTTTTCATTACGTAAAATTACTTCTGGCGCTTTAATTTCAACTAAACGTTTTAAACGGTTGTTACGAATAATAACACGACGGTATAAATCATTTAAATCTGAAGTTGCAAAACGACCACCATCTAACGGAACTAACGGACGTAATTCTGGTGGAATAACCGAAATTACTTTTAAAATCATCCATTCAGGACGGTTTTCTCTGTTTTTGTTTGATTCACGGAAAGCTTCAACAACTTGTAAACGC
This sequence comes from Flavobacterium agricola, assembly GCF_025919725.1. Lineage (NCBI taxonomy): Bacteria > Pseudomonadati > Bacteroidota > Flavobacteriia > Flavobacteriales > Flavobacteriaceae > Flavobacterium > Flavobacterium agricola. The sequence goes on from NZ_CP081495.1 coordinate 1,655,964, forward strand.
TTTAAAGCTTCAGTTTTACGTTGTTTAGATGTTTCGTTATTCGCAGCATAACGTAAATCAGCAGATAAAGTTGCTAAATCCGTACGCGCTAATAAATCCATAATACATTCAGCACCCATTTTAGCGATGAATTTATTTGGATCGTTATCATCTAAATATTGATTTTCCATTGGTAATGAATCAAGAATATTTAAATATTCTTCTTCAGTAAGGAAATCTAATTTTTTAACTGGTTCACCTTCTGCATTTACAGCATTACCTGGTTGAATTACTACGTAACGTTCGTAGTAAATAATCATATCTAATTTTTTAGATGGTAAGCCTAAAACGTAACCAATTTTGTTTGGTAAAGAACGGAAGTACCAAATGTGTGCAATTGGCACCACTAAGTTGATGTGCCCTACACGGTCACGACGAACTTTTTTCTCGGTAACTTCAACACCACAACGGTCACAAACGATTCCTTTGTAGCGAATTCTTTTATATTTACCACAAGCACATTCGTAATCTTTTACAGGACCGAAAATTCTTTCACAGAAAAGACCATCACGTTCAGGTTTGTGTGTACGATAATTAATAGTTTCTGGTTTTAACACCTCACCTCTTGACTCAGCCAAAATAGATTCTGGAGAAGCAAGACCTATAGAAATCTTGTTAAACCTTTTTACGGTACTTTTATCTTTATTTTTACTCATGATAATCGTATTATCGATTGTTAAAATATTTTGAAATAAGGGAATCAATCGGGATTGATTCCCTTAAATGTAAAAATTATTATTCTTCTAATCTGATGTCTAAACCTAATCCTTTTAATTCATGCATTAATACATTGAATGATTCAGGTAATCCAGGTTCTGGCATAGCTTCACCTTTTACGATAGCTTCGTAAGTTTTAGCTCTACCAATTACGTCATCCGATTTAACAGTCAAGATTTCTCTTAATGTGCTTGATGCTCCATAAGCTTCTAAAGCCCAAACCTCCATCTCTCCAAAACGCTGACCTCCAAATAAAGCTTTACCTCCTAATGGTTGTTGCGTAATTAATGAGTAAGGACCAATAGAACGTGCGTGCATTTTGTCATCAACCATGTGTCCAAGTTTTAACATGTAAATAACACCCACTGTTGCTTTTTGGTGGAAACGGTCACCAGTACCTCCGTCATATAAGTACGTATGTCCAAAACGTGGCACACCTGCTTCGTCAGTTAAGGCATTAATTTGGTCTAAAGATGCACCATCAAAAATTGGTGTTGCATATTTTGTACCTAATTTTTTACCTGCCCAACCTAAAACGGTTTCATAGATTTGTCCAATGTTCATACGAGATGGTACTCCAAGTGGATTTAACACGATATCAACCGGTGTTCCGTCTTCAAGGAATGGCATATCTTCAGCACGAACAATTTTCGCAACAATACCTTTGTTACCGTGACGTCCAGCCATTTTATCACCTACTTTTAATTTACGTTTTTTAGCAATGTAAACTTTAGCAAGTTTTAAAACTCCTGATGGTAATTCGTCACCAATAGAAATAGTTACTTTTTCTCTACGTAATTCACCTTTGTAGTCATTTAATCTAATTTTGTAGTTGTGAATCAAATCGGTAACCATTGCGTTGGTTTCTTCATCTGTTGTCCACTGACCTTTAGTTAAATGTGCAAAATCTTCTACAGCGTGTAGCATTTTTTGCGTGTATTTTTTACCTTTTGGTAAAATTTCTTCACCTACATCGTTAAATACACCTTGAGATGTTTTACCGTTAACGATAGTAAATAGCTTTTCTACTAATTCATCTTTTAATTGAACAAATTTAACTTCAAAACGAGCTTCAAGTTCAGCAATTTCTTCCTTGTCTTTTCCGCCACGTTTGCGTTTGTCTTTGTTCGCTTTTTGGAATAATTTTTTATCTAAAACTACCCCTCTTAACGATGGTGTTGCTTTTAATGATGCATCTTTTACATCACCAGCTTTGTCACCAAAAATTGCGCGAAGTAATTTTTCTTCTGGTGTTGGATCTGATTCTCCTTTAGGAGTAATTTTACCAATTAAAATATCACCAGGTTTTACTTCAGCACCAATACGAATCATTCCGTTTTCATCTAAATCTTTAGTAGCTTCTTCAGAAATATTTGGAATATCGTTCGTTAATTCTTCTGGTCCTAATTTAGTATCACGAACTTCTAATGTATAATCGTCAATGTGAATAGATGTAAAAATATCTTCACTAACAACTTTTTCAGAAATTACAATTGCATCCTCAAAGTTGTATCCTTTCCATGGCATAAATGCAACTTGCATGTTACGTCCTAGAGCTAATTCACCGTTTTGAGTTGCATAACCTTCACATAAAACTTGACCTTTAACCACTTTATCACCTTTTCTAACAATAGGTTTTAAGTTGATTGAAGTACTTTGATTCGTTTTACGGAATTTAATTAGGTTGTACGATTTCTCGTCTGTATCAAAACTTACTGCACGTTCACGTTCTGTACGATCGTAACGAATAGTAATTTTAGTTGCATCAACATAAACAACTTCACCTGTTCCTTCAGCATTAATTAAAACACGAGAATCAGTAGCCACTTGTTTTTCTAATCCAGTACCTACAATTGGAGATTCTGGACGTAATAAAGGTACTGCCTGACGCATCATGTTCGATCCCATTAAGGCACGGTTGGCGTCATCGTGCTCTAAGAACGGAATTAATGATGCAGAAATAGATGCAATTTGGTTTGGTGCTACGTCCACGAAATCTAATTCTTTCGGTTCGATTACCGGGAAGTCTGCATCTTGTTTTGCAATTACTTTTTCGTCAGTAATTGTTCCGTCTGCAGCTACACCAATATTTGCTTGTGCGATTAATTTACCTTCTTCTTCTTCAGCAGATAAGTAAACTGGATCATTAACAATATCAATAACTCCGTCAACAACTTTACGGTAAGGAGTTTCAATGAATCCCATTTTGTTCACTTTAGAGTAAACTGAAAGTGAAGAGATTAACCCAATGTTTGGTCCTTCTGGAGTTTCAATAGGACATAAACGTCCGTAATGTGTATAGTGAACGTCACGAACTTCGAAACCAGCACGTTCTCTAGATAAACCTCCAGGTCCTAATGCAGATAAACGACGTTTGTGCGTAATTTCAGCTAATGGGTTTGTTTGGTCCATGAACTGAGAAAGTTGGTTGGTACCAAAGAAAGAGTTAATTACTGCAGATAATGACTTTGCGTTAATTAAATCAATCGGTGTGAATACCTCGTTATCACGAACGTTCATACGATCTTTGATTGTACGAGCCATACGTGCTAAACCAACACCAAATTGTGCAGAAAGTTGTTCACCAACAGTTCTTACACGACGGTTAGATAAGTGGTCGATATCGTCAATCTCTGCTTTAGAGTTAACTAATTCGATTAAGTATTTAACGATAGTGATAATATCTTCTTTCGTTAAAACTTGCTTATCCATTTCAATGTTTAAACCAAGCTTTTGATTTATTCTATAACGACCTACATCACCTAATGAATAACGTTGGTCAGAAAAGAATAATTTATCTATAATGCCACGAGCAGTTTCCTCATCAGGCGGTTCAGCATTACGCAACTGACGGTAGATGTGCTCTACAGCTTCTTTTTCTGAGTTTGTTGGGTCTTTTTGTAAGGTATTGTGGATAATAGTGTAATCTGCTTGGTTGTTATCCTCTTTATGTAAAAGAATGGTTTTTACATTTGCATCGATAATTTCCTCTACATTATCTTTATCTAAAACCGTATCACGGTCTAAGATAATCTCATTACGCTCAATAGATACTACCTCTCCAGTATCTTCATCCACAAAGTCCTCGTGCCATGTATTTAAAACACGAGCAGCTAAACGACGTCCAATGTATTTTTTAATTCCTGTTTTAGAAACTTTGATTTCTTCTGCAAGGTCAAAAATCTCTAAAATATCTTTATCACGTTCAAATCCGATAGCACGGAATAACGTAGTTACAGGTAACTTTTTCTTTCTATCGATATACGCGTACATTACACTATTGATATCGGTAGCGAACTCAATCCAAGATCCTTTAAAAGGAATTACACGAGCTGAGTATAATTTTGTACCATTCGCGTGGAATGATTGTCCAAAGAAAACACCAGGTGAACGGTGTAACTGAGAAACTACAACGCGTTCAGCTCCGTTAATTACGAAGGTACCGCTTGGAGTCATGTAAGGAATAGATCCTAAAAATACATCTTGTACAATAGTTTCAAAATCCTCGTGCTCTGGGTCAGTACAATATAATTTTAAACGAGCTTTTAAAATTACGCTATAAGTTAAGCCTCTTTCAATACACTCTTCAATGGAATAACTAGGCGGGTCAATAAAATAATCAAGAAATTCTAATACGAATTGGTTTCTTGTATCATTAATTGGAAAGTTCTCCATAAAGGTATTATAAAGACCTTCTTTACCCCTATCTTCAGATTTTGTTTCCAACTGGAAAAAATCTTTAAAAGACTTAATCTGAATATCTAAAAAATCAGGATACACAGGGATGTTTTTCGTCGAGGCGAAATTTAATCTTTCAGTCTGATTTGCTAACATCAATGGACAAATTTTGATTAAAAAAATATAAAGTAACGTACAATTATATTATACGCAAAAATGGTTTAGGCGCATGAGAGCAATCTCATGGCCTAAACCTATATTATAAACAATTGTTTATATTATTTAAGCTCAACTACAGCACCAGCTTCTTCTAAAGATTTTTTAAGACCTTCAGCCTCGTCTTTAGAGATACCTTCTTTAACGTTAGCAGGAGTTGAATCTACTAAATCTTTAGCTTCTTTTAATCCTAAACCTGTTAATTCTTTAACAGCTTTAACTACAGCTAATTTAGATGCTCCAGCTTCTTTTAATACTACAGTGAATTCAGTTTGCTCTTCAGCTGCTGCTTCTCCACCTGCTGCTACAACAACTGCTGCTGCTGCTGGTTCAATTCCGTATTCGTCTTTTAATATAGTTGCTAATTCATTAACTTCTTTAACTGTTAAGTTAACTAATTGTTCTGCGAATTGTTTTAAATCTGCCATTTTTCTATCTTTTAAAATGATTTTGTAAAAATATAATTTATAAAGTGCGTTCTATTATTCAGCAACCTCTTCTCCTTCGAATTGGTTTTTAAGAGCAGAAATAACTCTTTGTGCTGGTGATTGAAGTAATCCAATGATTTCTCCAATAACTTCTTCTTTAGATTTAAGAGATGCTAATGAATCTAATAAGTTGTCACCAACATAAATTTCTTCATTAATGTAAGCACCTTTTAAAAGTGGTTTATCAGATTTTGCACGGAAAGATTTAATTACTTTTGCTGGAGCGTTAGCTACATCAGCAATCATAATTGCAGTATTTCCTTTTAAAGTTTCTGGTAATTCACCGAAGTTTAATGTAGAACGCTCCATAGCTTGCGCTAATAAAGTATTTTTAACAACTTCTAATTGGATACCAGCTTTAAAACAAGCTCTTCTTAAGTTTGAAGTAGTATCTGCATTTAGTCCTGAAATATCAGCTAAGTAAACAATGTTTACTCCTTCTAACTGTGCAGTTAAACCTTCAATCGCGATTGATTTCTGTTCTCTAGTCATACTAAAAATTTTTAACTACCAATTATACTGCTTTAGGATCTAAAGCAATTGCAGGACTCATAGTACTTGAAATATGAATTGACTTAATATAAGTACCTTTAGCTGCAGTTGGTTTTAATTTGATTAATGTTTGGATGATTTCGTAAGCATTTTCTTGGATTTTGTCAGCATCAAAAGATACTTTTCCAATACCTGCGTGTACGATACCAGTTTTATCAACTTTGAAGTCGATTTTACCAGCCTTAACTTCTTGAACCGCTTTACCTACTTCCATAGTTACAGTTCCTGTTTTAGGGTTTGGCATTAAACCACGTGGTCCTAAAATACGACCTAATGGACCTAATTTACCCATAACAGCTGGCATAGTAATGATAACATCAACATCAGTCCAACCATCTTTTATTTTTTGTAAGTACTCGTCTAAACCAACATAGTCAGCACCAGCTTCTTTAGCTTCAGCTTCTTTATCTGGAGTAACTAACGCTAATACTCTTACATCCTTACCAGTTCCGTGAGGTAATGTTACTACACCTCTAACCATTTGATTCGCTTTACGAGGATCAACTCCTAATCTAACAGCGATATCAACAGACTCGTCGAATTTTGCAGAAGCAACTTCTTTAATTAATGCAGATGCATCTTTTAAAGAGTATAATTTATTCTTCTCAATTTTCGAAACAGCCTCTTTTTGCTTTTTTGTTAACTTTGCCATGTCTTAATTCTGTTTACTTTTGAAAAGGAGCATCTCCTGTTACTGCAATACCCATAGATCTAGCTGTACCAGCTACCATACTCATAGCTTTCTCAATTTCGAAAGCGTTTAAGTCTGGCATTTTGTCTTCAGCAATAGCTCTAACTTGATCCCAAGTAACATTTGCTACTTTTTTACGGTTTGGTTGACCAGAACCTGACTTAGCTTTAGCTGCCTCTAATAATTGAATAGCAGCAGGTGGAGTTTTAACAACAAATTCAAATGATTTGTCTTTGTACACAGTAATTTGCACTGGTAACACTTTGCCAGGTTTATCTTGTGTTCTAGCATTAAATTGCTTACAGAACTCCATGATATTAACCCCAGCAGCCCCCAAAGCAGGTCCAACCGGTGGCGATGGATTCGCAGCACCTCCCTTAACTTGTAGTTTAACTACTTTACTAATTTCTTTTGCCATTGTTTCTAAAATTTAACATCTTTCAATTGGAAGCGATTGATGTTTATATAATTATTAATTAATTATTACATTCTTTCAACTTGAGTAAAACTTAATTCTAAAGGTGTTTTACGGCCAAAAATCTTAACCATAACCTCAAGTTTACGTTTCTCTTCGTTGATTTTTTCGATAGTACCAGAAAAACCATTAAAAGGCCCATCAGAAACTTTTACATTCTCACCTACATTAAATGGAATATTAACATGAACCTCTGTTACAGACGCTTCGTCAACCATACCTAAAATACGATTAATCTCAGATTGTCTTAAAGGAACTGGATCCCCCCCTCTAGTTTCACCTAAAAAACCAATAACACCAGCTATCGACTTAATGATGTGAGGAATTTCTCCAGTAAGATTCGCTTCAACCACAACATACCCTGGGAATGAAATACGATCTTTCAGTGTTTTTTTTCCGTTTTTATCCTCGTGAGGAACTTTCTCTACAGGCACTAAAACCTGAGATACATAATCCTGCATTCCTAAACGGCTAATTTCTGTTTCAATAAAGTTTTTAACTTTATTTTCTTGACCGCTAACTGCACGAACTATATACCATTTTCTTACAGTATTTTCACTCATATTACTTATCCTTTTAACCAATTAAAAAAGACACTTAAAGCTTTTTCAAAAACAGTGTCTACACCCCAGGTTGCAAGTGATAACAAAATTGAAAAAATAGCTACTATAATAGTATATTTTTGCACCTCGCCACTGGTAGGCCAAGTAACATTTGTTTTAAGCTCAACAAATGCATCTGTTATATAGTTAAAAACTTTGGTCATATGATTATATTTTTACTTGCACGGGTGGAGGGATTCGAACCCCCATCAACGGTTTTGGAGACCGCTATTCTACCCTTGAACTACACCCGTATAAATCGGCAGCAAATATACTACCGATTTTTTATAAAAACTAATAAATTAGTCTAAGATTTCAGTTACCTGACCAGCACCTACTGTACGACCACCCTCACGGATAGCGAAACGTAAACCTACCGACAATGCGATTGGCGATAATAATTCAACAGTAATAGTTAAGTTATCTCCAGGCATAACCATTTCAGTTCCTTCTGGTAATTGAATAGTACCAGTTACGTCAGTTGTACGAACGTAGAATTGAGGACGGTAGTTGTTATGGAATGGAGTGTGACGTCCACCTTCTTCTTTTTTAAGGATATAAACCTCAGCTTTAAATTTAGAGTGTGGTTTAACAGATCCTGGTTTAACAATAACCATACCACGACGGATATCAGTTTTATCAATACCACGTAATAATAAACCTACGTTATCACCAGCTTCTCCACGGTCTAAGATTTTACGGAACATCTCAACCCCTGTAATTGTAGAAGTTAATTTATCTGCACCCATACCGATAATTTCAACTGGATCACCTGTATTAGCAACACCTGTTTCAATACGACCTGTAGCAACAGTACCACGTCCTGTAATTGTAAACACGTCTTCAACTGGCATTAAGAATGGTTTGTCAGTATCACGTACTGGCTCTTCAATCCAAGCATCAACAGCAGCCATTAATTCCATTACAGAATCAACCCATTTTGGCTCACCGTTTAAAGCTCCTAAAGCAGAACCTTTAACTACTGGTCCGTTATCACCATCATAATCATAGAATGATAATAAATCACGAACTTCCATTTCTACTAATTCTAACAACTCTTCGTCATCAACCATATCAACTTTGTTTAAGAAAACAACGATACGAGGAATACCTACTTGACGACCTAATAAGATGTGCTCACGAGTTTGAGGCATTGGCCCGTCTGTAGCAGCACATACTAAAATAGCACCATCCATTTGAGCAGCACCAGTAACCATGTTTTTCACGTAATCCGCGTGACCTGGACAGTCAACGTGAGCATAGTGACGGTTAGCAGTTGAGTACTCAACGTGAGAAGTGTTAATTGTAATACCACGCTCTTTTTCTTCTGGAGCATTGTCGATAGAATCGAATGAACGCGCTTCAGATAAACCTGCATCAGCTAATACTTTAGTAATAGCAGCAGTAGTTGTTGTTTTACCGTGGTCAACGTGTCCGATAGTACCAATATTTAAATGGGGTTTCGAACGATCAAAGGTTTCTTTTGCCATGATTTAATAATTTAATCTTAGTTATATAATTAGTGTTCAAATTTAATTAACTCTATGAGCCAACGACGGGATTTGAACCCGTGACCTCTTCCTTACCAAGGAAGCACTCTACCCCTGAGCTACGCCGGCTTATAAAAAATTTAATTGTGGGGAGAGCAGGATTCGAACCTGCGAAGACATAGTCAGCAGATTTACAGTCTGCCCTCGTTGGCCGCTTGAGTATCTCCCCGTTATGAAATTACAATATTTTAAAGTACTTAAAACACCTTAGAGCCGATAGAGGGACTCGAACCCACGACCTGCTGATTACAAATCAGCTGCTCTAGCCAACTGAGCTATATCGGCATCAAAATGAACAGTCCGCTATTTCTAACGGACTGCAAATGTATATAATTTATTTATCAATAAAAAGATTTTTTTTTTTTTTTTACTGAAAACATAAAAATTATGCTCTAGTTTTTTCTTTTTTCTTGATCAGTAACCTTTCTAACGAATCTGAAGCCGAATCCACCCCTTCTTCAAAGGTACGAAATTGTTTTTTTACTACTAAGTCTTCTCCAGGAATTCCTAATTTAATATCCACACATTTATTATCTTTTTCTGAAGTATTTTCAACTTTTAAAAATACATCAACCGTAATGAGCTTGTCGTAGAATTTTTCTAGCTTAGAAACCCTTTCATTTATAAAATCAACTAACTTTCTGTCAACATTGAAATTTACTGCTTGGATATTTACTTTCATATATTAAGTATTTGGGTTAAACTTATTTTATATTTCTTGGATGCGCTTTTTTATACACGTTTTTAAGTTCACTTAAACTGCTATGCGTATAAATTTGAGTTGCTGCCAAACTACTATGCCCTAATAATTCTTTAACCGAATTTAAATCAGCTCCTTGGTCTAACAAGTGCGTTGCAAAGCTGTGACGTAACACATGAGGACTTTTTTTCACCTTCTCTGATACATTACTAAAATACGAATTAATTAATCTATAAACAAATGATTGACTCAATTTATTTAAAGAATTAGATAAGATTAATTGCTTATCTGCCTCAATAACTACCCCACAATTTTTTAAGTGATTTCTATACAAACCAATCCAATATATGGTTGAAGGCAAGACCGGCAGTATTCGTTCCTTATTACGTTTCCCTAAAACTTTTATTGTTTTTTGCTCCGCGTCAAAATCTGAATTTTTTAGCATTATCAATTCAGATTTACGCATACCGGTTGTATAAAGCATTTCAATTATTAAACGATCTCGTACAGCAGAAATATCAGATTCAATAACTTCAAAATCTTGTACCGATTGCATTTCTTTTTCAGAAAAAGGAACCTGAATTTTTTTTGGTGTTTTTAGCGCCTTATGTGCTACCAAGGGCGACGTTTGTATAACCTTACATTTAATTAAAAATTTATAAAAAGCTTTTAACGAAGCAATTTTTCTGTTAATACTTAGATTAGAAATACCTTGATCTACTAAATGAACAATCCAAGTACGGATTATCGGATAAGTAACCTCAACCAGCTCATCAGATGCATCAGCTTCATTTAAAAACCGCTCAAAAAACAACACGTCGTTTTGATACGCAACCACAGTATGTGATGCATATTTTTTTTCTTTTTCTAAATAAGCAACAAATGCTTGAATAAATGTATTCATGTAAAAACAAAAAACCGTTAAACACAAAGTTAACAACTTGTGCTTAACGGTAATATTATATATCAAAAATAATTATGCTTCTAGAGCATCTTTTAATCCTTGAATGTATTGCGCTTTTTGTCTTTTCGCTCTGTTTAAAACAGAAGGCTTATCAAATTGTTGACGCGCTCTTAATTGACGAACAGTTCCAGTTTTGTCAAATTTACGTTTGTAACGTTTTAACGCTCTGTCGATGTTTTCACCGTCTTTAATAGGAATAATTAACATGTTTTCATACACCTCCTCTCATTTGGATTGCAAAGATAGGAGTTTTTTTTTAGAAAAACATGATTTTATACTAAAAAACAAAAAAAAGAGTCAAAAATAAATATGACTCTTGTATTTTTTAATGTTGAAATGTTGCTGAATCATCTGCATCTGAAGATGATGCAACAGGGTGTTTTTTAAAGAATTCAATACAACGCTTTAAATCTTCTAGCATTAAAGTTGCCATATCATGACTAAATCCATGGCGAACCAAAACACGTTGAATAACCATATCTTCACAATTTGATGGTAATGAGTACGAAGCAATATTCCAGCCGCGCATACGCATTCTATCAGATAAATCAAAAAGGTTAAACCCAGGATTTACTCCTTCTTTAAGTACCCAAGCCGCACCAGGAACACCGCCTTTACCGTCGTAAAGAATATCAAACAATCCTATTTTAGCAATTTCTTGCGCAATATATTGTCCGTGATCTGAACAAGCTTGCTGAATAGCTGTGTAACCTTCGCGGCCTAAACGTAAAAAATTATAATATTGAGAAATAATTTGTCCGCCTGGTCTAGAAAAGTTTAATGCGAACGTTGGCATGTTACCACCCAAATAATTTACATTAAAAACTAAATCTTCTGGTAAATCTTCTTTTGTTCTCCAAACAATCCATCCCACACCTAAAGGTGACAATCCAAATTTATGTCCTGAGGTATTGATTGATTTTACACGTGGTAATTTAAAATCCCACACAACATCTTGATGAATAAATGGTGCTAAAAACCCACCGCTTGCACCATCTACGTGAATTGGAATATCTAATCCGGTATCTTTTTGTAATTTATCTAACGCATCGCTTACAGCTTTTACGTTTTCGTATTGCAAGGTAAAAGTTACCCCTAATGTTGGAACAACACCAATGGTATTTTCGTCTACACGTTTTAAAACTTCTTCTGGAGACATTAATAATCTGCCATGTTCCATCGGAATTTCGCGAATTTCTACATCAAAATAACGTGCAAATTTATGCCAACATATTTGAACAGGACCTGTAATAATGTTTGGTTTATCTGTAGGCTTACCTTCTTTTTGTCGTTTTTCTCTCCATTTCCATTTTAAAGCTAAACCACCTAACATAGCTGCTTCACTAGATCCGGTTGTGGAACAACCTATCGTGCTTTCACTTTCTGGTGCATGCCATAAATCAGCTAACATATTCACGCAACGATTTTCAATTTCTGCCGTTTGTGGATATTCATCTTTATCAATCATGTTTTTGTCAAGGCTTTTATCCATGATTTCATGAATTTGATCATCTAAAGATGTTTGACAAAAGGTTGATAAATTTTGTTTTGCGTTTCCGTCTAACAACAACTCATCTAAAATTAAATCTTTTACGGATTTAGGATCATTTGATACTTCTGGAATTTTATACACAGAACCATCCTGTAAACTAATACGTCCTGAATACGCATCAGGGAACTGATCTTTTTTAGGTTTGTTAACTGAATGTAATGCCATGTTTTATTTGAATAGGTTAAAATTAATATTGTCTAACTTGTAGCTTTTACTCTGTAGTAACGAATATAAACAATTAAATATTTTAATAAGTATAAAGAATATTATGCTTTTAATATATTTCTGGAAATAACAAGTTTTTGTATCTCGGTAGTTCCTTCACCAATGGTACACAATTTCGAATCGCGATAGAACTTTTCTACTGGAAAATCCTTAGTATAACCATAACCTCCATGAATTTGAATAGCTTCGGAAGATATTTTTACACAAGCTTCTGATGCATACATTTTTGCCATAGCTCCTATTTTAGTTACCGGTTTATTGGTATTTTTTAAATATGCCGCTTTATGTAGTAATAATTCAGAAGCTTCAATTTCGGTTGCCATATCAGCCAACTTAAAACCGATAGCTTGAAACTCAGAAATTGGTTTACCAAATTGCACTCGCTCTTTAGAATATTTTAAAGCAGCCTCGTAAGCTCCTTTAGCAATTCCTAAAGATAAAGCACCGATTGAAATACGTCCTCCGTCTAAAATTTTCATGGCTTGAATAAAACCTTCGCCAACCTTACCTAAACGATTTGCATCAGGAATACGGCAATTATCAAAAATTAGTTCTGCAGTTTCTGAAGCACGCATACCCAACTTGTTTTCTTTTTTACCAGAACTAAATCCTTTGGTTCCTTTTTCAACAACAAAAGCAGTCATGCCGTGCGAATCTCCTTTTTCACCAGTTCTAACAATTACCACAGCAACATCGCCAGAAATGGCATGCGTAATAAAGTTTTTAGCGCCATTAATTATCCATTCATCTCCGTCTTTAACCGCTGTTGTTGCCATGCCTCCAGCGTCAGAACCGGTATTATGTTCTGTTAACCCCCAAGCACCAATCCATTCGGCAGTTGCAAGTTTCGGAATCCATTTTTGTTTTTGTTCTTCAGTTCCAAAAGTTAAAATATGATTGGTACACAACGAATTATGCGCTGCAACTGAAAGTCCGATTGATGAATCAACCTTAGAAATTTCTTCTACAACCGTAATATATTCGTGATAACCTAAACCAGAACCACCAAGTTCATGCGGTACTAAAACCCCCATATAACCCATTTGTCCTAATTTTTTAAACAATTCAACAGGAAAGGTTTGATTTTCATCCCAATCCATCATAAATGGTCGAATTTCTCTTTCTGCAAATTCACGAATTGCTTGCGCAATCATGCTCTGAGTTTCATTCGTTTCAAAATTCATAAAGTATTCTAGTTTTTGTTTGTTTTAATTAAAAGTAATGTAATGCTGAATGATTACTGCTTTTTCTTTCGGAAAATTAGGCACAGCAACCAAATCTTGCATGCTTTTAAAATCGCCAAATTTGCTACGATAAATTACAATTTGTTTGGCCATATTGTAATTGATGTACGGAACTTGACTAATTGTTTGTATATCTGCTTCGTTAATGTCAATTTTAGCAATGTTGGACCAATCTGAAATTTCGAAATGTTTTTGCAAGGCAACAACAACATCGGCCGATAAACCATAAATTTCTTGCACTTGCTCCCAAGCTACAAAAGCCTGCATTTTTTGTCGATCACTAATAATGCGTTGCGATAAAACCGGGCCAATGCCAACAACTTTTTGTAAATCAGTTAAAGTTGCTTTATTTAATTCTGTTTTTTGAACCGTTTGTTTCACATTTTCACGAACAGTATTTGTTGCGCGAATGCAATTTGTTTTGGATTGATTTTGCTGCGTCCAAGCAGGAAATTTAAAATATGGGCTTAAAACCTGCAACAACGAATCTGATATTTGAGTTACCTGCTGAAATTCTGAAGCCGAATTCACGAATTTATTTTTTGCCCGAAAAGCAAATAACCGATCTATTTCTGCAACCGACATGCCCAATTGATAACCTTTAAAATCGGTTAAAAAATTAGGATTAAACGGATATATAGTTTGACTATTTACCGAATCAGACGTTTGAATGCTATCTAAAATTATTTGTTGATTAAGCCAAGCTTTATCTTGATCAGATAATTCATATTTTTCTTTAGCTTGAAATTTTACATACAAAAAGATAGATCCTTGCACGCATAGTACCAAAATAGCCAAAGCAAAAATTCCTTTTCGTTGTTTTTTAGAAAATTGAAAGAGATATTGCTTAGGCCTTTTCATGAATCTTATAAATCAAAAACAGACGAACGTTTGGCGTAAACCAAATCTTTTAATCGCAATACAAAAGCCAAGGTTAAGTAAAAAGCAAAACCAAGACCTAAAGTAAAAAACGACATGTAAACAAAAAACAAACGCACCGTTGCTACACGCATGCCCAAACGTTCGGCAAAACGCGTACATACAGCAAATCCGTTTTTCTCAAAATAATGCCTCATACGGGCTACAATTTTCATCATGAAATTAAAAATTTACCAACAGCACAATGTAAACATTGAAAAGCATCGCAGTACTTATTTTTAAGTTGTAATAAAACTTGCGAATCGAACGCCGATTGTGCCTTGATATGCAATATATTAAAATTTTTTATTGTATTGTTATTTTCTGGAGGTAAAAAATTCATTAAATGCATTAAATCTTCAATATTATCTTTATTTATATTTTTATTATAAGAATAAAGCAAAGGAATTATGATATTAATCAACAAAAGTTGAACAAATGGTTTAGTTGTAGGTTTTATTTTGTGTTTGCTTTCGGATTGAAACGTATAATGGGTTTCCCAAAAAGGTGATGTTTTTGTGATAAAAACTTGCTCATAATCTGCAGCCGATTGCGCAGATAATACAGCATCAAACAAATGTTGATGTTGGGCAAACAAATGCGCTAATTGAGAAATTCGGATGGTAGGAAAATTATCTGGACGGTGCTTATAAAAACTTGGAGCAAAAGATAAAGGAGTTAATTTATATTTATGTTTTAAATATGTAAATGTTTTAACAAGTTCAGCTTCGTAAGCTGATGCAGGGTTTTCGGTAAGCAAATTTAACATTCCAAAAAACAAAGCTTCTAGCTCCAAGCTATTTTGTCGTACTTTTAAAAATACAGAAAAAGGAATACGCAGCGCCATTTGCTCAAACGCATCTTTATTGGTATTTAGGCCAAAACCTTTACAAAGGGCAATAAACAACACGTGCTCCCAATTGGATTGCGAAATTGTAATGTAATGTTGCAATCCGGTTGCTTTATCTTCTAATCGTTCAAAAAACAAACGTTCTTTATAAAACGTCCAAATATGATTGGGCACAGTATGAATTTGATTTTGACACGGAATAAAGGAAACGGACTGTTTTATGGTATTATATTTTTCGAGCAACTGCGGTGCAACATATTGTTGCAAAACCAGAACCGGAATGGGTTTGTTATCGGGGTAAAAAACATCAACATCATGTTCCCAAACTACATGTAAAATAACATTGTTATAATTTGTATCGTTTTGGTGTTGATGCGCGTACCAATCTGAAGATTTGAGGTGCATTTCTATATTTCCGGCCCAAATTTGTCCATCAATTTTAAGCAAAGCATTAAAAAAATCGGGGCCTTGGTTGCCGGTAAAAGTTCCGAAATTCAGGACTTCAACAGGAACGTTTGTTGTCGTTTTTAAATTGGTTGCATCAAGCAATTTAAACTTCCAGATGTAATGCAAAAAATCTTCTTTCATCAGTTTTGGCTAAAACTTTATAATGCGGATCTTTATTTTTTTATTGCAAGAAATGGAAAAAGAATAAAAAAACTCGGTAAAATAACCGAGTTCAATTTTATTGATATTGCTTTAAAGCATTTTGTAAAACTTCTTTCACTTTGTTTTTTAAACTTGTTGGCTGAATGACCTTAACTTCTGCGCCCAATTTTACAATTTCGTGAACCAATTCGCGGTTGATTACCAATTGATATTCCATTAAAACGCCGTCTTTGTATTTTGTATTTACAATTTCTTGTTGTGATTTATGTAAAGGTAAAGTTTTAATATATTTTGCTGTAATGGGATTGAACAACAATTGTACTTTTTCTATGTTTTGAGAGGATCCATCGCCCAATCCAAAAACATGATCTAAATGGGTTTTAATGTCAAAATCGGTTGGATATTCAAAAGTAGCATCTGTACAAACAATTGGGCCGATAATTCGGTCTAAACCGAAACTTTTTCTTGTTTTTTCTGCATCAGCAACTTCTTCTGCAACCATGTACCAACGTGAATTATGCTCGCGAATGGCTAACGGACGTACTGTACGAGTGCTAGAAACCTCTTCATTAAACTTTTGGTAGTTGAATGTTATAATTTTAGAATCGCGAATAGCAGTTAAAATATCGGCTATGTAATGAAAACCTTCAAACTTACGTTGCTCAAAAACTAAAATATCTTTGTATTGGTTGTGATTGCTTGCTAATTGAAAAAGTTGCAAGGATTCTAACAACTTATGTTTTTTCTGATCTTCATCATCATGAAAGCCTTTTTCTATTTCGTAATATTTGCCCGAACGATTAAAAGAAATTTCGAACCCGAAAATTTCTTTTATATCTGACAAATCACGAGATAAAGTTCTGCTTGAATAGCTTGAACTATAATCTTTAAAATTTTCAGCAATCTGATCTACCAATTCTTGCACGTTTAGCTTACGGCGATTGAGCAAATCGATTATAAAAAAATAACGTTGAAAAAAACGGATTTTATTAGACATGAATTTGGGATGATTAATAACGTTTTGTTACATTTTCATTAAAGTTAAAATAAATCTTTGGATTTTCATGTTAAATATAGCTACAATTTTAGTTATTATAAAAATATTGATGTAACTTTTCATTTTATTTTATGATTGAAGTAAAATAGGTTTTCTTAAGCCCCCAAATACTATGAAAAAGAAACTTATACTTACATTTTTGTTCATAAATAGTTGCTATTTATTTGCTCAAGAAGGAATCGGGATTAACAATCCGAATCCTAAGGCTCCGCTTGACATAAACGGAACCATGCGCTTAGAACATTATTCGCAAGGCGAAGGTAAAATATTGGTTTCTAACGCGGATGGGGATTCACGTTGGACTTCTCCTTTTAGCTTAAAGTTTTACACTGGCGAACTTCCTCCAAGTAGAACTGGTTTATATTTAGAAGGAATTGCGGCAAAATATACCAGTGCCAAAATTACCTTAAAGCCAGGCGGTTATTTAATAAAAACCATTCTTCTTTTAAACAACTCCGGAACATTAAATTACAATCAAAGTATTTTTGTTACGGCTTACTTTTCAGACAGCACAGAAAATCCGGATTATTCTGCCGATTATATTTTAGATTCTGCAAAAGAAATGTCAGGTTCTTTAATTGGACCCAGTGTTTACGGATTAATCGATGGTAGTGTTTTAATTAGAAATACATCTAATGAAGAAAAAACCTATTATTTATGGGCAAAAAAAGAAGATTTTAAAGACAACTCAACATCTCCAAGTCCAACAACTATTAGGTTGAATGATTTAGCTTCTCAGGCTTGGGGAGAAAATGTAATATATGCTATTCCTATTGAATAACTGCGCATCATGAAAAAACTTCTATTATTATATCTGCTTCTATTTGATTTGGGAATTTTAAATGCCCAAGTAGGAATTGGTACAGCAGAACCAACTGCAGGTTTGCATGTTTTAGCACAAGAAAAACATCCTTATATTCTTAGTATTAAAGATGGTCAAAATGCAGAAGACAGTTATGTTTTAATACATGAGAATGATGGTTTTATAAAAAAAGAATCTACCAATATTTTTAAAAATTTAAAATTTGCAAAATTAAGTGCAAAGCCAGCAATTACTTATCCAATTATCCCAAACACCGAACTTTATAAAACAAAATATGTTGGTGATTGGCTTGGTTTACCCGATGATGTTACTTTAGCATTACCTTATGGCAAATGGGCAGTATATATAACCAGCTTAATTTCATTAAACAATACCACCGATGTTTTAAGTTACAGAAGTTCAGCTATAACAACAGAAATTATGCTAATTGATTTAGATAATTATAACAACAATATATTTGATAAACCATCTAAAGATACAGAAGGAAATAGCCAGAATAGCTTAAATGGAAATGGTTTTGTAGCTGGAAACATTGTTTTTCCGAGTAGTAAAGATATTGTAAAAGGAATCATTATTATAAACAATAACGATAGTAATAGAAGAATACGCAATTACCGTTTTGCAGCGCGCATTTCTGTTGATACCAAGCACTCAAATACATTTAATAGTTTAAAAAACAATTCACTAAATGCTATTTTGCATAAAGATTTTAGACAAAATCAAGTTTATGCAATTCCGCTTAATTAAATCATGATGAAACTATTTTTAAACATCATATTATGTAGTTTATTCTATTTTAGCTCACAAGCTCAAATAGGTATAAATTTTGTGCCTAATCCAAACGAAGTTAACAACAGCCCTTTAATAATAAAAACTGATCAGCCAAATGCTTTACGCTTTGTACCTGAAGGAACTGAACCTTTACCTGGTCAGGTTTTAATATCTGATGATGAAGGAAACGTAAGATATGGTGATTTAACAGCAACAGAAATTGATTTTGTGAATGGCGTTTTTAATGGAGGTGTTAATGCCGAAGATTTATACAGAAACAATAAGGTATTTGATTCTAATGCTTATATAGATTTACCACCGGGAAGATGGGCTGTAAATTTTAGCATCAAATTTCAAGTAGTTAAGTATTCAACCGTTAATGAAACAACTGAAAATTTAGAACGTGATGAAGCCATTTGGGCGAGAATTATTTTATCAAACACTTCTGGGAACACAACAAATTACAATACTGATAGTACAAAAGATATCGCTATTCCTAATCTTTATTTAGCTTCTGGTAGTTTAGTAGGCCCAACGCAATACACGAATGTTAAAGGGGAAATTTATATTCTAAATAGCTTAACCACAACTAAAAGATACTATTTAAAAGTATTTTTAGAGAAATATAATTTAGATGATCGTAGAAGAATAAACTACAAACTAATAGATTTTGCAGCAGGTCCAATATTAAACGGAGTGGATCGTTTTTTTGCTATTCCTGCAAACTAATACAAATAAAAAAAGCCGAAACAATGTTTCGGCTTTTTTTATTTAATTGCGTTAATTATATCGTATTTAGTAATAATATGGTGTTTACCATTTTCTAATTCTAATAAAACTGCATGATTATCTTTCGTAATTAATTTAGAAACCTCATCAACCGGAGTATTTGCTTTTACTACCGGATAAGGTTGCCCCATAATTTCACGAATAGGTTTTTCTGCAATGTTTTTATCGCTTACATAAGCTGCAAATAAATCCGACTCATCAATAGAACCAACAAATCCGTTTACGTCTAAAACCGGAATTTGAGAAATTTTAAATTTACGCATTCTATCAATTGCATGCGAAACCAATTCTTCAGTACGCGCAACAACCAAAGGTTTATCAATGTGAGATTGAATTAAATCTGATGCTTTAATAATTTCATCATCTAAATACCCACGCTCACGCATCCAATCATCGTTAAAAATTTTACCTACATAACGAGAACCTGAATCATGGAACATTACCACAACCACATCTTCTGGCTTTAACTCGTCTTTTAATTGTAATAAACCTTTAATAGCAGAACCAGATGACATACCCACAAATAATCCTTCTTCTAAAGCTAAACGACGGCAATATACAGCAGCATCTTTATCTGTTACTTTAGTAAATTTATCGATTAAAGAAAAGTCCACATTTTTAGGTAAAATATCTTCACCAATACCTTCGGTTACGTACGAGTAAATTTCATTTTCGTCAAAAACACCCGTTTCATGATATTTTTTAAAAACCGAACCGTAGGTATCAACACCCCAAATTTTAACGTTAGGATTTTTTTCTTTTAAATATTTTGCAATACCAGAAATTGTTCCTCCAGTTCCAACTCCAACAATAAAGTGCGTTACTTTACCATCTGTTTGTTCCCATATTTCAGGACCAGTTTGCTCGTAATTTGCTAATGCGTTAGATGGATTATCATATTGGTTTACGTACCATCCGTTTGGTGTTTCTTCAGCTAAACGCTTAGAAACTGAATAATATGAACGTGGATCTGTTGGTTCTACATCAGTTGGGCAAACCACAACTTTAGCACCTACAGCACGTAAAATATCAACTTTTTCTTTAGATTGTTTATCAGTGGTAACACAAATTAACTTATATCCTTTAACAATTGCAGCAATAGCTAATCCCATTCCGGTATTACCAGATGTTCCTTCTACAATAGTTCCTCCTGGTTTTAGGCGGCCGTCTTTTTCTGCATCCTCAATCATTTTAAGTGCCATACGGTCTTTACATGAGTTACCAGGATTAAAGAATTCTACTTTAGCTAAAACTTGACAAGGAAGCTCTTTGGTGATATTGTTTAGCTGAACTAAAGGCGTATTTCCAATAGTTTCTAGCACGTTTTTTGCGTATTTCATTGTTTTTTATATGAAAATTTGCACAAAGGTATTGAATTTAAATGTTTTTAAAAAACATCGATGTTTAAGATTATGATAAAATAAAAACCATTGCAAAAGCAATGGTTTTTATTTGTTATGAGAAAAACATCCAGGTAATTCCGAATCGAATCATAAATGGTTTGGCTGGATAATTTGGTGAAGCATAAAAATCTTGTTTGGTAACAAATTTAGAATTGATATTTTCAGCTTTTAAAAACAATCTAAAGGTTCTAATTTTTGCGTTTACAAAAAAATCTAAAACCGGATAATCTCCAATTTCTTTATCGTGTTGCACGGTCATATCTCCCAAAATGGTATTATACTCATTGGCATAATATTTTGTAAAGTAATTTATTGTAAAACCGGTTTGCATGTACAACGCTTTATTAAAAAAGTGATTGTTGTAAAAAATACTGTTACGAGTTAAAATTTCGGGCACATTTACAATTGGATCGTTTTGCGAAACTTTTTGATACAGCACCGTGTGATCTGAACCAAATTTACCAAACTTAAATTGACGACCAACTTTAGCTGAGAAATAATTTATAGCACCGCTGTACTGAAACGGTTTTGCTAACAAGGTTGCTGGTAATCCGTCTAAATTTATTTCGTTAGATGTGTTTGCAAAATACAAATGGTTATTTAATACGCGGTAATTTACCTCTGCATTAATCCATTTGGTATTTGCTTTTGCTAAAAAGCTGGTACTTTTTTCGTTAATAAAATTATTATACCAATTGTAGTTTAAATATGAACTTTGAAAAAGCGTATAATTTAAATCAGGAATTTTTGATAAGCGCTGAAAACCAAGTTCAACAACATTTTCGTTAGCATCATCAAACGCATAACGCGCAGTTAAATCTAATTGATTGGTTGCCGGACCAACAAAACCAACTTTAGCATCTGCATAAAGTTTCCATTTATTAATCTGATAAAAATAATTCGCCCCTAATGTATTAATACGATCCGTTTGTTTATTCGGAATTAATCCGTTTAAAGAATAAACATACGATTTGTAAAAATAATTGTAATTAATATCCTCTATATAAGCTTTTAAACTTCCGTAACGATCGTGTTTGTACGCAACACCAACCTGATTGTACATGCGGTTAAAACGTGTTTTATCGTTTAGGTTTGATGTAAAATAATCGCCAAAACGCGAAGTTGCGCTAGCATTTATATAATTATAAAACTTATTATCGTAAATAAATTGATGATGTAAAACTAACGAATTAGGATTTGTTTTGTTGATACGAAACGAATGATCTATAAAAATGCGTTGACCTTTAAGCATCGAATTTCCTGTTTCCATATAAACATCAACTTGTGCTTTATTGGTATACGGTCCTTCAGGATTTTCGTATTGCGATAAATTAGAAAGCCCACCGTTTTCACGCAACATAAAATCTTGCGCAGCAAAATGTGCTTTTAAATAATATCGTTTATCAGGCGTATTATACGAGGTTAAAAATCTAAAACTTCCGGTACTGGTTAACTCGTTAAAATAATAACCAGTAGAACGCAAACCGCGGTAACCAATACCAAAGTTTAAATTAGGTTTAAGATTGGCTGTTACAAAGGCATCTAAATTTTGCCCTCGTCCCATAACCGATTTGTAATACAAATCTGTAAACGGCGTTGGTACGTGGTAGTATTTAATATCATCAACCGTTAAATAAGCCATGCTTCTGGCTTTAAACCCAAAATCGGGTAAGCTATTGGTTTTATTCAAATTAAAATCTAACGTATTGTAAACGTGTCCTTCGTTATCAAACTGCAACAAACCAAAATTATCTTTACGTAAATAATTGTGTTTGTATTCTGCCTGAATGGTTAACGTAGTATCAACATATGTGGTATCTTTATGAATACTGATGATTTTATATTCATCGATGGTTGTTTTATCGAATTTGAAAGATTTATGCTGAACCGTGTCATTTTCGGTTGCCGAAAACACATTCAGTCCGCCTTGTTGTGAAGCATTGCCGTATTGCGACCCGTTATTGAACTGAGCAATAGATACCGAGCTGAAAAGTACTAATAATGCGAAAAGTAATTGCTTCATATAAAAAAGAATTGAAAGGCAAAGAAACGAGAAATATAGAAATATCGCAAATATTTAAACAGCAATATGTGCCTTGCAAATAGGTTAAAATACTATTAAAAAGCCCAGTAAAACAAAAAGCCACGAAGTACTTCGTGGCTTTTATATAAAGTAAGAATAAATTAATACCCTTGGTTTTGTTGAATTGGAGAAACGTTAGTTTCTCTTTGTGGAATTGGGAAAGCCAATCTGTAATCACCATAAGCTGGTGTATTAGCTACACTACGTCCTGTAACTTGAGGAACATTCATTTGTAAACGCATTAAATCGTCAAAACGGAATCCTTCAGAAACAAATTCTTTATGTCTTTCATTAATAATAATGTCTAAAGTAACAGCAGTATATGCTTCAATACCTCTATTCTCAGCAATCTTATTAACTAATTCTAAAGCTTTAGCAGTGTCGCCCATTCTAAAAGCAGTTTCTGCAGCAGTTAAAACAATTTCTTCAAAACGAATAATTTTAACATTATCTGCACGGTCCCCGTATTTACCAGTATTACGTAAAACACCTTTAGCATCAACCGTTACAAAAGTACCACGAATATCATTTTCATCAGCAAAAAGTACATCTTTAACTTCTTTAACAACATAAACATCCCCGTAAGGTGTGTTATTATAAATTTGATATAATGAGTTTGTACCTAAGTTATCATTAGCTAAAAATTGTAACTCAAAAACAGAGTTAATACCAACTTCACCTAATTTAAAATTAGCAGCTAATTCAGTTGCAGTAGCTACCTGACCACCTAAAGCTAAAGCTTCAGTAGCAGCTTGATTTGCTACAACGTATTTTTGATCACCAAAGAATGGAGCTAAATATAAATTAACACGAGCTTTTAAAGCTAAAATTGCTTGCTTGTTAAATGCTGTTTTAGTAGTGATATCATTACCAGCTAAGGCAATAGCTTGATCAATATCTTCATTTAATTTCGCATCTAATTCTGTTAAAGTTATACGTGTGTAATTTGCATCTGTAACAACACCGTATAAAGAAATATAAGGAATAGTTAAAGATTCTTTAGTTAATGTAACATTTTGTTGACCAAAAAGTTTCATCAAGTCAAAATGAGCCAAAGCACGAATTGCATAAGCCTCTGCCTTAATTGCATTAATAGCATCTGGATCACCATCAGTTACATCTGCATTAATAGCAATATTTGACATAGCTATTACTTGGTAAATAGCCGCCCAAGTATCAGCTGGATATGAACTTGTAATAGTTGTTGTAAATTCTCCTTCGCTTACAAAACGACCTGAAGCACCATTTGATAAAGAGTTATCAGAGTGAACTTCATTAAAAATAACATAATCTCTACCATAATATGCTGCAGCAGACATATATTTATAAGCACCATTTACAGTCATTCTTAACTGTGTTTCACTAGAAACTGGGTTAACAGAAATATTTTCTTGGTCTACAACATTAGGTTCTAAACTATCATTACTACAAGATACAGTTGCAGCACTAAGTGCTACAATTGAAGCTATTGAATAAATTATTTTTTTCATGCTCTAATTAAAATTTAATGTTAGCAGATAACGAAACTTGTTTAATTGGAGGGTTCGCTAAATTAGTGAATCCGTCTGCACGAACTTCTGGATCATATTTTAAGTCATTGTCTTTAACCCAAGTCCACAAGTTTGTACCTCTTACTGAAACTGTTACACCATCAATATGTGTATTTCTCAATAATTCAGATGGGAATTTGTATCCGATTGCTACGTCACGTAAACGAATAAAATCACCATCGTGTAAAAATCTAGTTGAAACTTGTTCTGAAGTTGACGTAGTAGAAATTACTTTCGGAACGTTAGTAACATCACCAGGTTGTTGCCATCTATCTAAAATTGGAGTTCCGTAGTTATATGTATAAGAACGGTTACCAGTATTGTTAGTATATGTAGCCCAATCTTCGTAAATTTTATTTCCTCCAGAATAGTAGAATGTACCATCAATAAAGAAATTATAAATATCAAAATGTAACGTTAAGCCACCTGTATATTTTGGTAAAGCAGATTCACCTTGTAAAGCTACTGCAGCATCACCATAATTAGTAGTTGTAGCACCATCGTGTCCATTAATATAATATAGAGCTTGTCCTGTTTGAGAATCTACACCAGCATATTTACGCATATTCCATGCATATAATGGTTGCCCTTCTTTAATGATACGAGTTGATGAAACAATTTCCATTGGTTCACCTTGAATAGCGTCATAAGGCATTGATAAAATTTTGTTATTTACCGTTGCAAAGTTTCCGCTAATATTGAAGTTGAAGTTTTCTGTACGAACAACATCAATATCTAATTCAAATTCCCAACCTCTGTTACGCATTGCTCCAGAGTTAATTGCTTTAGTTGTATAACCAGTTGTAGATGTAATTGGGTTGTTAACAAATAATAAATCGCTTGATTTAGAATTATAGAATGCAACCGAACCAGCAATTCTGTTATTTAAAACACCAAAATCAATACCTACATCTGTTTTTGCTTGAGATTCCCAAGTAATAATAGCTGGTAATTGCCCTAATTCGTATGACATTTGACCACCATAGCTAGATGTACCTAGTAAAGATTGGTAGCTATTAATTGCAATACCGTTATTACCTGTTGTACCGTAAGAACCACGGATTCTTAATAAATCAATAAAATTAACATTCTCCATGAAGTCTTCGTTCATAATATTCCAAGCCCCACCAAGTGCCCAGAAATTACCCCAACGATTTTCAGGATTAAATTTAGAAGATGCTTCACGACGGAAAGAACCATCAATTAAGTATTTCCCATCATAGTTGTAGTTTACCATAGCTGTGTATGATAACTGCGCCCAATCATTATATGTATTGCTTGCATCCCAGTTAGCAGAAGTGTTTCCTAACATATCAAATCCTGGAGCAAGTTTTTCACCATAACCATATAAACTAGTGAATTTATTTTTTTGGTATTCCATTAATGCTTTCACATTAAATTTATTTTTACCAAAACCAAATGCGTAATCTAATGAGTTTTGAATTACGTAGTTGAAATTCTTGTTAATTATATTTTCAGCATATCCTTGTGGAGTAACACCGTCACCGTGGTAAGGATTTGCATAATAGTTATGATCAGATAAGTTAAAGTCTAAATTAGCTGTTGAATTCCAACGTAAACCTTTTGCAATTTCATAATCAACACCAAACGAACCCATTAAACGTGTTAAATCAGTAACGTTTTTGTTGTTTGAAATTGTATACAACGTATTATGTAAAGAACCTACGTTTGTATTGTAAGAACCATTTGCATTGTACGGATTGTACCATGGGCTCATGAAATACTGTGTTAACATTGGATTTGAAAAGTACGATCCATTTTCCATAATACCATTTTGTTTAGTATTAGCAATACGGATGTTTGTTTTGAATCTAAATTTGTCTGTTAACTTAGTATCGTAAGCTAAATTTCCAGTAACACGACGGAAATCACTACCAAAAGCAATAGATTCCGTTTTGTTGTATCCTAAAGATGAATAAAAGTTAGATTTTTCGTCACCACCTTGTGCAGAGAAATCTAAATTATAATACAATGCATTTTTGTTAGTTAATTTACCAGCCCAATCATAATCTTGAGATCCAGCAGCTTTCCATGCATTTAAATTATTAAAAGCAGCAGAAGCAGTAGCATTTGGTAATAACCCAGGGTTTGCAGTATAAAAATTATAGGTCTGATCTTTAGTAAAACCTTGAGCGACACCGTAATCATTAAATAATGATTCTAAAAATAATTCTTCTTTCTGAGCTCCGTTTGCCATTTGCAAACCTCTAACCGCACGATTCTGAATACCTGCTGTAGTTGTTAAAGCAAATCTAGTTCCTCCAGATTTTCCTTTTTTAGTTGTAATTACAATTACCCCAGCAGCACCACGAGCACCATAAGGAGCTGTAGCTGTTGCATCTTTTAAAACCGTAATCGACTCAATATCTGAAGAGTTAATAGATGACAACGGAGATAAAGTTGATAAACCATCTTGCCCCATGTTAGAGTTAATCATTGGCATACCGTCAATTACGAACAATGGTTCTAAATCACCACCAATACCAGAAATACCACGAATACGGATTTCTTGAGCAGAACCCGGAGTACCAGAAGTTGTAGCCATTTGTAAACCAGCCACACGTCCTTGTAATGCTTGGTCAGCAGAAACTAATGGTGTATTTTCAATTACACTACCATCAACTTTTACAGCACTACCCGTAACTTCGTTTTTCTTTTTAACTTGTCCGTATGCCATAACAATTACTTCTTCTAACTGAGAATCTGAAGTAACCATTGTTACATTAATTGTGTTGGATTCACCAACGGTTTGAGTAACAGTATCCATTCCGATGAACGAGAATAATAATGTTTCTCCTGTTTTTACTTGAATAGAATATTTTCCATCAAAATCTGTTTGTGTTCCCATTGTTGTACCTTTGACAACAATACTAACACCCGGTAATGGAAATCCATCTTCCATTACGGTTCCTGTTACAGTTTTCTCTTGTGCAAAAGATAACTGAACAAAAAACGCTGTAAGCAGCGTAAAAAACCATTTTAAATTCAATTTCATGATGATTTTATTTGAGTTAGTCATTGGCAACAAATTTGATTAATATTAAATTCGGACACAAAAATTTAATATTAAAATAATTCTTTACAACTTGTTAAAGTCAACAACAATAAGCAATAAGAAGTTTTTTATGATAATTTTATTAAAAAAACACATATTTTAACACAAAAGACATGTTATTAAAAAAATACACAGATTATAATTACGAAGCTGGCGCTGATGAAGCTGGAAGAGGATGTCTTGCAGGACCAGTAACATGCTGTTCTTTAATACTACCTTTACATTTCAGTAACAATACTTTAACAGACTCGAAAAAATTAACAAATTCCGTAAGGCAAGAGCTACGAAAAATCATTGAAGAAGAAGCTTTAACATTTAAGGTCATTCATATTTATCCAGAAGAAATAGATCGCATCAATATTTTGAACGCTTCTATAAAAGGAATGCAAGAATGTACCCTAAATCTTAACATAAAACCAGATTTTTTAATTGTTGACGGAAATAAGTTTAAACCCATAGATGGTATTCCGCATCAAACAATTGTTAAAGGCGATGCTAAGTTTATGAATATTGCGGCTGCATCTATATTAGCAAAAACACATCGAGATGCGTACATGGACAAAATTCATAAAGAATACCCCATGTACAATTGGAAAAAAAACAAAGGTTATCCAACTAAAGAGCACCGAGCGGCAATTGCCAAATTCGGCCCATCACCATATCACAGAATGTCGTTTAAACTTTTACCAGATGATGAGCAATTATCTTTAGATATATAAACAAAAAAAACCGGAAAGTTACTTTCCGGTTTTTTGTTTATTCTTTAATTAGTAGTTCTGCATCAAACAAAGTTGCAAAATGTTTTAAAATTTTAGATTTCACTTCTGCTTCATCTACTTTATCAACATCTAATTCAACATTTAATGATGCTACGCCTTTACCACGAATACCACAAGGAATAATATTATCAAAATATCCTAAATTAGAATTCACATTTAAAGCAAAACCGTGCATGGTAACCCAACGCGAAGCGCGTACTCCCATAGCGCAAATTTTACGTGCAAAAGGTGTTCCAACATCTAACCAAACGCCAGTTTCGCCTTCGCTACGCGTACCTACAATATTATATTCGGCCAACGTTAATATAATAGCTTCTTCTAAAAAGCGCAAATATTTATGAATATCAGTAAAAAAATTATCTAAATCTAAAATAGGATAACCAACAACTTGTCCTGGTCCATGATACGTAATATCTCCTCCACGGTTTATTTTATAAAAAGTTGCATCTTTTTCTTCCAGTTGTTTTTCGTTTAACAACAAATTTTCTAAATGACCGCTTTTACCTAATGTGTAGACGTGCGGATGTTCCACATAAAAAAAATAGTTCGGTGTCGGAACATCAGTAGCATTTTTTCGGTTAGCCGATTTTATATCTAAAATAGATTGAAAAACAGCTTCCTGATAATCCCATGTTTCTTTATAATCTTTATAACCTAAATCGGTTACTATAACTTTTTTATTCATTTTGTATTAGTTTTTATTGTATTTGGGATTGTTTAAAATAACCAATGCAGCAATTACGCCTGGTACCCAACCAGCTAAGGTTAAAATAAAAACGATTAAAATAGAACCGCAACCATAACCCCAAACAGCCAAAGGGGGAAATAAAATGGCTAAAAGCACTCTCCAAAAACTCATAACTTAAATTTTTATTCTTAACAAATTTACAACAAAACCGGCTATTTTAATCATAAGTTTTATAAAATTAATCCGTACCTTTGCGTGTTAAAAATTAATATTAATATAGTATCATGCAACTTTCAGAACAAGAAATCATTAGAAGAGAGAAATTGAGCAAGTTAAGAGAACTTGGCATCAATCCTTATCCAGCAAATTTGTTTCCAGTAAATCATACTTCGAAACAGGTCAAGGAAACTTTTGAAGAAGGGAAGCAGGTTATTGTTGCTGGTCGTTTAATGAGCGTTCGTGATCAAGGTAAAGCATCGTTTGCCGAGTTACAAGATTCTGAAGGACGTATTCAGCTATATTTAAACCGAGATGTAATTTGTCCTGGAGAAGACAAAACTTTATATAACACCGTTTTCAAAAAATTAATCGATTTAGGCGATTTTATTGGAATTGAAGGCGAATTGTTTACTACACAAGTTGGTGCAAAATGTATTCGCGTAACAAACGTAAGCTTATTAAGCAAAACGTTACGCCCATTACCATTACCAAAGGTAGACGAAGAAGGACATGTTTTTGATGCCTTTACCGATCCAGAATTACGTTACCGCATGCGTTATGTAGATTTAGTTGTAAATCCGCATGTAAAAGATGTGTTTGTTAAAAGAACTAAACTTTTTACTGCTATGCGAGATTTTTTCAATCGCGCAGGTTACATGGAAGTTGAAACACCTGTTTTACAAGCAATTCCTGGTGGTGCTGCAGCGCGTCCGTTTATTACCCATCACAATTCTTTAGATATTCCTTTGTATATGCGTATCGCTAACGAATTATATTTAAAAAGATTAATTGTTGGTGGTTTTGATGGAGTTTACGAATTTTCTAAAAACTTCCGTAACGAAGGAATGGACCGTACCCACAATCCAGAATTTACAGCTATGGAAATTTACGTAGCCTATAAAGATTACAATTGGATGATGGAATTTACCGAAAACTTGTTAGAATATTGTGCTACACAAGTTAACGGAACAACCGAAGCAACTTTTGGCAAACATAAAATTAATTTTAAAGCGCCTTATGCACGTGTTACCATGACCGATGCCATTAAACAATTTACTGGTTTTGATATTACAGGTAAATCAGAACAAGAAATTTTTGAAGCAGCAAAAGGAATGGGAATTGCGGTTGATGAAACCATGGGTAAAGGAAAATTAATTGATGAAATATTTGGAGAAAAATGCGAAGGCAACTTTATTCAGCCAACCTTCATCACTGATTATCCAAAAGATATGTCGCCGTTAACAAAAATGCACCGTGATAACCCAGAATTAACCGAACGTTTTGAGTTAATGGTTTGTGGAAAAGAAATTGCGAATGCGTATTCTGAGTTAAACGATCCAATTGATCAACGTGAGCGTTTTGAATCGCAAATGGCGCTTTCTGAACGTGGTGATGATGAAGCAATGTTTATTGACCAGGATTTTTTAAGAGCTTTAGAATACGGAATGCCACCAACATCTGGTTTAGGAATTGGAATGGACCGTTTAATTATGTTTTTAACTAACAATCCATCAATTCAAGAAGTTTTATTCTTCCCACAAATGCGACCAGAAAAAGCTGCTCCTGCATTTGAATTAACAGCTGAAGAAAAAATAATTGTAGATTTACTTGAAAAAAATGACAACCAATTTGAATTGGGCGCTCTAAAAATAGCTGCTGGTTTAAGCGGAAAAAAATGGGACGTTTCGATGAAAAATTTAGCAAAACACGGACTAACTTCGGTTGAAGTTTCTGATGATAAAAAAACAGTGATTTTAAAATAATCACAAAATAATAAATAAAAAGACGAGCTTAAAGCTCGTCTTTTTTTATTTGCAAAAAGAAAATCTATTTAAAAAAATAACACAACGCACTGAAAAACAAGCGCTTTAGAAGTAGTATAAAAATCTTTAACAAATAAAAATAAAGTTTGGCACGGATTTGTATAGTAGGTAAGTACAATAAAAAAATTAAAAGATTATGAAAAGAATAATTGTATTAGCTGCTATAGCTTTATTTAGCTTTGAAATGAATGCTCAGGAAGTAAAAACTGAAGTTGTTCAGAAAGAAAAAACAGAAAAAACACGTGCCATTAAAGCCAAGCGAGCTAAAATAGCCGATTCTAAACGCAATCATGCGGTAAACAGAAAACAAAACATAAAATTAACTGCAGAGCAACGTAACGATTTACGTGTTAAACAATTAACTTTAGCTTTAAACCTTTCAGACAAACAACAAAACAAAGTTGCCGAGCTTAATGCGAAAACATTTAACCAAGATACAAAATTTGTACGTGGAAAGAAATTAACAAACGATGAAGTTTACAACTTAAAAGCTGAACGTTTAGATAAGCAAATTGCTTATAAAAGAGGAATGAAAAAAATTCTTTCCAAAAATCAATTTGCACAGTGGGAAAATATGAATAAAGAAAACAGTGCTCGCTATCGTCAATTAAAGCATAAAAATAACAGAAATTTTGCACACAAACCAAAAACTGAAAACAACAGAAATAGAATGTAAAAAAAAGCCCGATTATATCGGGCTTTTTTTATTTATCTAATAATGTTGCAACCTCAGCTACAACAGCAATGGTTTGATCTAAATCAGCATACGTTAATGCATCGGTTATAAACCAAGTTTCGTAAGATGATGGTGCAATATAAACACCACGTTCTAACAATCCATGAAAAAACTTTTTAAAGTTTTCGTTATTTCCGTAACCAGCAGTTTCAAAATCAACCACTTCACGATCGTCAAAAAACACAGAAATCATTGAACCTACACGATTTATTGTATATTTTAATCCAGCAGCTGTCAAAACTTTTCGCATACCAGCTTCTAAATAAGCTGTTTTTTCTTCTAAACGCGTAAATAAATCCTTATCATTATTAATAGCTTCTAACATAGCCAATCCGGCAGCCATTGCTAAAGGATTTCCTGCTAAAGTTCCGGCTTGATAAACAGGACCAACTGGAGCTAAATAATTCATAATTTCGTTACGTGCTGCAAAGGCACCAACTGGTAATCCGCCACCAATAACTTTACCAAAAGCAACAATATCAGCATCAACACCAAACAATTGTTGTGCTCCACCTTTAGCTAAACGGAATCCCGTCATAACCTCATCAAAAATTAACAAAGCACCATTGGCAGTACATAAATCTTTTAATCCTTGCAAAAATCCTGGTTTTGGTGGTACACAGCCCATATTTCCTGCAACAGGTTCAATAATAATAGCTGCAATTTCATTTTTATTAGATTCAAAAATTTCTGCTACGTGAGCCAAATCATTGTAACGAGCTAAAATGGTATCTTTTGCTGTACCTTGCGTAACGCCAGGAGAATTTGGTGTACCAAAAGTACTTAGTCCTGATCCGGCTTGAATTAAAAATGAATCAGAATGTCCGTGATAACAACCAGCAAATTTTATAATTTTATCGCGATTGGTGTAACCACGAGCTAATCGAATTGCCGACATACAAGCTTCTGTACCAGAGTTTACAAATCGGATTTTATCAATATTAGGAACCATAGCAACTGCTAATTCAGCAATTTTAGTTTCTAATTCAGTTGGCATCCCAAAAGATGTTCCTTGTTTTGCTTTTTCAATCACTGCATTAACAACAGGTTCAAAAGCATGACCCAATAATAACGGCCCCCAAGAATTTATATAATCAATATATTTATTATCATCTTCATCATAAATATAAGCTCCTTTAGCTGACTTGGCAAAAACAGGCGTTCCTCCTACTCCTTTAAAAGCGCGAACTGGTGAATTTACACCACCAGGAATAACTTTTTCTGCTTCAGCAAAAAGTTTACTACTTCTTTGATATAACATAGTTTAAATTTTTAAAATTTGTCCAACACTAATAATATCAGTGCTTAAATTATTTACAGTTTTAATATTTTGAACGGAAGTA
Source organism: Flavobacterium agricola (assembly GCF_025919725.1). Taxonomy (NCBI): domain Bacteria; kingdom Pseudomonadati; phylum Bacteroidota; class Flavobacteriia; order Flavobacteriales; family Flavobacteriaceae; genus Flavobacterium; species Flavobacterium agricola. The sequence goes on from NZ_CP081495.1 coordinate 1,689,174, forward strand.
TTAAACTTGCGCGCAATTGAATATAATGTATCACCAGCGCTTACAACATAAGTTGCAGCAGTTGCTTGCGAATTAGATTCTGAAGATGCAATTTGCCCTTTATAACCAGGCATTTGTTTATCTAATTCTTGCAAATTGTAGCGCTCTATTAACGAAATTAATTTATCTGGGTATTTTGGATCTGTCGCATAACCTGCAGCTTTTAAACCGCGAGCCCACGCTTTATAATCATAAATATCTAATTTAAACAAGTTGTTATAACGGCTTCTTGTAGTTAAAAATAAAGAATGATCGCGGTATGATTCTGCCGGATCGTTATATTTCCTAAAACATTCTTGTGCCGCATCATCATCATGGCGCACGCTGGCTCCCGTCCAACCTGAATGGCATTTTATGCCAAAATGATTATTTGCTTTTTGAGCTAAAGTTCCGTTTCCTGAACCCGATTCTAAAATTCCTTGAGCCATAGTAATACTTGCAGGAATTTTATGCGTTTTCATATTATCTATAGCAATATGTTTATAACTTTCAATATAATCAGTAACCGAATTTTTAGCAGTAGATTGGGTTGGTGCAGATTCTATAACAACAGTTTTAGAATCGGTATCAACATTATTTTTTGTTGAAGACGAAGTACTTTGTGTAGATTTGATTTTGTGCGTCTTGCTTGATTTTTGCTTCTGTTTGGTAACTCGAATTTTATTTGATGTTGAACATCCAACCAGAACAAAAGCGATAACCGATAAATAAATATATTTTTTCATTAAAAAACCACTTGAATTGTTGTTTTATTTTTTTTTATACGTTGTTTATTGATTCCATCAATCCCTTGTAAACCACCGGTATGAATAGCTAAAATTTGAGAACCTGGAGCTATAATTTGTTTGTCAATTAAATCAATAATTCCGAAAAACATTTTACCCGTATAGATCGGATCTAATGGAATTCCAAATTTATTAAAAAAATCATTAATAAAGGCTATCAGCGCATCATTGATTTTTGCGTAAGCACCTAAGTTATAGTCAAAACAAAAATATAAATCATTCCTGCGGTTGGTCGTCCAATTAACAACAGCATCTAACACCGAATAATCATTTAAGGCCATAAAAGCAATCGCTTTTTGATGGGGTTGTAATTGATTGTAAATTCCTGATATTGTTGCCCCCGTACCTGCAGCACAACAAACATAATCAAACTTTGCATCTTGCTCAGGGTTTATAATCTCTTCACATCCTAAAACCGCAAGCTTATTTGAACCGCCTTCTGGTACAAAATAATAATCTGGAAATAAGTTTTGTAATTCTTGAATTACAGAAACATCTTGTTTATTTCGATATTTATCTCTGCTAAAAAAATGTAAATGCATTCCGTTTTGTTTTGCAAAAAGCAACGTAGGATTTTCATCACTTTTAAACTGCCATTCTTCTCCGCGAATTACTCCTACTGTTGGAATACTATATGCAAAACCGGCTGCCGCTGTGGCAGCAATATGATTAGAAAATGCACCACCAAAGGTTAAAATTCCTTTGAATTTATTTTGTTTAACAATTTCAATATTATGTTTTAATTTTCTGAATTTATTACCCGAAATAAAAGGATGCAACAAATCGTCTCGCCTAATGGTTATAGTAACTTTTTTATATGTAATAATTTGATCCATAAAAAAAAGCAACCAATATTGGTTGCTTTTATAAATATAGTTTAAAATTTAATTTTTAACAATAACTTTTTTACTTACTGGTTTACCAGTTGCTGTTGCAATTTTAACAATATAAATACCGTCTGCTAAACCTGAAGTTGAAAATCTATATTCTGGTTCACTACCTAAGTTTTTCTTAGCTAAAACCAATCTACCTCTAATATCAAACATTTCGGCTGAAGTTAAATTCAATGCTTCTGGATTGCTAATAGTTAACGCTCTTTCTTTGTTGTTTTGTAACACAACAAATGAGTTGTTATTTACTACATCATCAATTCCATTTTTATTATCACGGTTAAACGTAATAAAATATCTTCCTTTATTTACACCAGCCGGAACGTTAAAAGAAACTCTTTCTGATTTTACATCTTTATATTCTCCTGTATAATCATCATAAATATAAATATTATCAGCTAACTTAAAGTTTACTAAATTGTCTAATTGGAAGTAAACTGATCCTTCTTTAGGATTATCAACCGTTAATGGAATTCTTTCATTAACATCAAACTTGTCTGTTAAAAAATTAAAGTTCTTATCGTATTTTTCAACATATAGATTAAAGTTACCTTCAGTAGGTGTAACTTCTGTTCTCGACATTCTAAGTAAGTTTTCATCATTTAAATCATTAAAAACAAAACCTAAAGCTTTTATTTCATTTTCCTGATTTGCTACAATACTAAACATAGGAGCTGGAGCTTTTGAAACTTTAGTATAATCAACTCCGTTAGTATTAATTATATTAGAATAGTTACCATATTCAGTAACTTCACTGTTTGAGCGCGCAGCACCAGCAGCACCTAGCGCTGTTGTCATTAATTCTGACTGATCTGACACAGCTAAACGGTGACTGTTATTAAAAACTACTGTTGTTCCAGGAAGAACACCTTCTTTAGCTCTAACCCAGAAACCTGTTCCTAAAGGTAAAAATGAAGGAACATCATTTGAAACAACTGGCTGATTAGCACCATCTTGAGGACTTTCAGCTTCACTAACAAAAACTCCTTGATTTCCAACTTTATAGAAAGAAGTTGGAGCAACTAAATTTCCTCTTGTTCCTTCAGGAGCTTCAGGATCACCAGGGGTAGGCGTAGGAACATATTTAATATAACCATAGTTATATTGATCTAGATGATGAGAATTTTTATTTAACTCAGCGTAAAAATAAACTCCTTCAATAACAGCATCATTGTCTTTAATAAATTTATTTAAATTAAAATCTGATGGGTAAGGGTTACCCAGCATAAACAAAACACCTGGTTGATCAACAACAACTTTAATTTCACCATCATTTGGTATACCACGAAAATCAAATCTTTGAGGTAGCTTATTTCCAGCCTTATTATCATTAAGTTCACCATGAGCTTTTGTATCATCTGTACCACTAGTCCCTTTCATGTACAAACCAACCCCTTTAGGAATTGCATTGTCACTTGCAGGTCTTCTTAAAGGATATCTCCAGCTACTGTACTGTCCGGCTCCATCCATCCAAGCAATATAATTTGGAACCAAACGTATGCTTCCGCCATTTCCAGCTTCACCATCTTTACTATAAGGCACTCCACTAAAATCAATTGGTTTATGAGTTCTGACATCAACAACTCCTCCAACAGATGTAGTATTGAATTTAAAAACATTAGATTTATTAGCACCCGAAACCTCATTTGTACTTACAGGTAAACCGTAATGCGAATAATTAAAATGATCTGTAGGTTTAGACATTACAAAAGCAGAAAGCGCACCAGAAGGCGTTCCAACATTATTATCTACTTTTGCTCCATTATTACCTTGAAGTAATTTTGCATTACGTCTTAAATATATTTTTCCATCATCAAGTCGTACTTCTTGATTTACAAACAATGTTTCATCGCCAACATACATGAACGCATCATTTCCCTTAACTGTTAGCTGAGCATTCATATCAGATATCTGAAATAAAGCGAATGCTATAAAGCTATGAAATATTATTTTCTTCATAATTTTTTAATTAATAATAATTAAACCATATCATATAAACTTCATTTTTCACAAAATATTATATAACACGTATTATATTTTCTCTCTTTTTATCCTTTTGCAAATTTACGAGTTATTACCTAATTTACAATAATTTACAATGTTTTTTTAACAAAAAAACAAAGCTTATAATCCTATTCTTACACTCTGTATTAACAATATTTTATAAACCTTATTTTTGTAATAAATAAAACTTTTTTCAAAAACAACGGTGGTGTTAAAATTTAAACATAAGTTTCAGATAACGCGTTTATCAAATCAAAAATTCAAAACATTTATTAAATTTGTTATATGACTATAAATAAAAATCATGCCAAAATTGACGAAGATTATTATTTAACCACAGAAGGTTACAAAATTTTTACGGCAAAATGGCATTTAAAACGTGGGCATTGTTGCAAAAGCGGCTGTAAACATTGCCCATACGGATTTGATAAAAAAACTGGATTAATAAAAAAATAATTTTCATTTTTTATAAAATGGAAACTTAAAATTATAAATTATGACTTTCAAAGAAATCATTCAACAAGGAATCCCGACTGTATTACCAGCAGTAAAACCTTATGAATCAGACATAAACCATGCACCAAAACGCAAAGAAATTTTAAATGATGCTGAAAAAAAATTAGCATTACAAAATGCTTTGCGTTATTTTAAGCCAGAACATCATGCAACCTTATTACCTGAATTTAAAGAAGAATTAGAAAAATACGGCCGCATTTATATGTATCGTTTTCGTCCCGATTATAAAATGTACGCGCGTGATATAAACGAATATCCAGGAAATTCGTTACAAGCCAAAGCAATCATGATGATGATTCAGAATAATCTGGATTATGCCGTAGCACAACATCCGCACGAACTTATAACATATGGAGGTAATGGAGCTGTGTTTAGCAACTGGGCGCAGTATTTACTAACCATGCAATATTTGTCTGAAATGACAGACGAGCAAACGTTGGTTATGTATTCTGGCCACCCAATGGGATTATTTCCTTCGCATAAAAACGCACCTCGCGTTGTTGTTACAAACGGCATGATGATTCCGAACTACTCAAAACCGGACGATTGGGAAAAGTTTAATGCTTTGGGTGTTACGCAATACGGACAAATGACCGCAGGTTCTTACATGTACATTGGTCCACAAGGAATTGTTCACGGAACCACGATTACGGTTTTAAATGGATTCAGAAAAATTGGTAAAGAACCGAAAGGGAATTTATTTGTAACTTCTGGATTAGGTGGAATGAGTGGCGCTCAACCTAAAGCAGGAACAATTGCTGGCTGTATTACGGTTTGTGCCGAAGTAAATCCAAAAATCACTAAAATTCGTCACGAGCAAGGTTGGATTCATGAAGTGATTTCAGATTTAAATGAATTGGTTGCTCGCGTTAAAAAAGCAAAAGAAAATCAAGAAATTGTTTCTATCGCCTATTTAGGTAACGTAGTAGATGTTTGGGAAAAATTTGATTCCGAAAACATTCAAATTGATTTAGGATCAGATCAAACTTCATTACATAATCCTTGGGCTGGTGGATATTATCCTGCAGGAATTTCGTTTGAAGATGCAAATGAAATGATGGCAAATCAGCCGGAATTGTTTAAAGAAAAAGTGCAAAAAACCTTGCGTCGTCATGCAGCAGCGATTAATAAACATACCGCAAAAGGAACGTACTTTTTTGATTACGGAAATGCCTTTTTATTAGAAGCTTCTCGCGCTGGAGCCGATGTTATGAATCCAAACCCTTCTTTAGGACGTGAATTTAAATATCCGTCATACGTACAAGATATTATGGGTCCAATGTGCTTTGATTATGGTTTTGGTCCTTTCCGTTGGGTTTGTGCATCAAACAACCCGGAAGATTTAGCTAAAACAGATGCCATTGCTTGTGTAGTTTTAGAAGAGATGATAAAAACTTCTCCTGCAGAAATTCAGCAACAAATGAAAGATAATATTCAGTGGATTAAAGGCGCTCAGGAAAATAAATTAGTAGTCGGATCTCAAGCTCGAATATTATATGCTGATGCACAAGGTAGAACAAATATTGCTAAAGCTTTTAATGATGCAATTGCAGCTGGTAAAATTGGTCCGGTTGTTTTAGGACGAGATCATCATGATGTTTCTGGAACAGATTCACCGTACCGTGAAACATCAAATATTTATGATGGTTCTCGTTTTACAGCAGATATGGCCATTCAAAACGTAATTGGAGATAGCTTTAGAGGTGCAACTTGGGTATCTATTCACAACGGCGGTGGCGTTGGTTGGGGAGAAGTTATTAATGGTGGTTTTGGCATGTTACTTGACGGAACTGCTGAGGCGGAACAACGTTTAAAATCGATGCTTTTTTGGGATGTAAATAACGGAATTTCACGCAGAAGCTGGGCTCGTAATGAAGGTGCTATGTTTGCAATTCAGCGTGCCATGGAAGCAGAACCTTTATTAAAAGTTACTATGCCAAATATAGTTGACGATTCTTTATTAGAATAATATTTTTTTTTAACAGCTAATGCATACTAAAAATGTACGATATTTCGTTGAAATGTATAAGAAATAAAAAATAAACTTATGAAACACATTAAATTTTTACCCGCATTAATTCTTTCTTTATTTATTGCTTCTTGTAGCAGTATTTCTGTAAGTTCAGATTACGAAAGCAATGTAAATTATTCAGGTTTTAAAACCTATGCTTTTCATGAAGAAGGTGTAAAAAACTCGAAAATAAACGACATTGATAAAAGAAGAATTTTAAAAGCAATTGAAACACAATTGGATGCTAAAGGTTTAACTTTATCTAACAATCCGGATTTAATTGTAAACTTTTTTACTAAAGAAAATACAGATTTAAATGTTTACACATACAACAACAATTACGGTTGGGGTTGGGGTGCACCTGGTTATCCTGGATATTACGGAGCATGGGGATATATGGGACCATGGGGACCAAGTATTTCTAATACGTCTGTAAGCACAGTACAAGAAGGAACTTTATATATTGATATTGTTGATGCTAAAAAGAAACAATTAATTTGGCAAGGTGTTGGAAAAGGAACAATTAATCCGACAAGCAATGTTGAAAAAAGAGAACAAAAAATTCAAGAATTTGTTACAGACATCTTAGCACAATATCCTCCAAAACCAGGAGCTAAAAAATAAGCATAAAAAAACCGAGATAAATATCTCGGTTTTTTTATTTCTATAAATAAGCTGTTTGTTTTACCAACTTCCTCCTGCTCCACCGCCAGAGAAACCTCCGCCGCCAAAACCACCAGAAAATCCGCCACCGCCAAATCCGCCGGAAGAACTTCCTCCACCAAATCCGCCAGAACTACGTCCTAAACTGCTTAATAAAATTACATCCATTAAATCTAATCCGCCAGAACGATGCCCACGATTGCCTCCGCCACCTTTACCTCCTTTGCTCATAAAAGCAAATAGTAAAAATAGAACTACAATGGCAAAAAACAAAATTGCCCCAGCAGGAAATTCTTCTTGATTCTTTTCTTTGGCTTTATACGTTCCAGAAAAAAGTTCCATTAAAGCAGTTGTACCATCGTACAAACCTTGATAATAATCGCCTTGTTTAAAATTTGGGATAATTACATTTCTAATAATTTCACCATTTATTCCGGCTGTTAAAATATGTTCTAAACCATAACCTGGAGAAATCCATATTTTACGTTCATCTACAGCTAATAAAATAAAAACGCCATTATCGGTTCCTTTTTGACCTATTCCCCATTTTTGCGCCCATTCAGGAGTTAACATGCCAATATTTTCACCTTTAAGGCTCGGAATTATAGCAATCACAATTTGGGTTGAAGTTGTATCGGCATAATTTATTAATCTACTTTCTAACGTTTTTTTCTGAGATGCATCTAATAAATTTGCATAATCGTAAACGCTGGTTTGACTACTGCTCTTAGGTTGAGTTGGAATATCAAATTGCGCCCAACCAATACTAGAAAGTAAAAAAATAAAAACACCAATAATAAACTTGGATATTTTTACAATAATTTGTGTCATTAGCTTCTTGATATTTCGTTAGATAATTCATCCACATCAGTAGCTGCGCAATATGGAAAGTGTTCTTTTAGCGCTTCGCCCGCTTTTAAAATACCGCGAATTAATCCTTCTTTATTCTGGCCTTGTTTAAAATGTGAAATAACCACATCTTTTGTTTCATGCCAAAAATCGGGAGCAACAACTTTATTAATTCCTTCGTCACCTAAAATAACAAAATGATGATCTACAACACAAACATAGAAAAGTACGCCGTTTCTAGAAGCGGTATTGTGCATCTGTAAAGACAAAAAAACCTCCTTAGCTCTTTCTAGAGGAGGTTTTTTTGATGAATCTTCAAGATGAACCCTTATTTCACCCGATGTACTTGTTTCTGCTTGTTGTATAGCTTCAACAATGGCACGTTCGTCGGCTACTGATAAAAATTGTTCACTTGCTGACATAGTTTATTTTTTTAATTAAAATCAAATTGAACTTCTGGTGCTTTTTCTGCTCCAGCTTCAGATTTAAAGAATGCGCGTTCTGCATAACCAGTTAAGAAAAACTTATTAGGCACGCTTAATACATATTTGTTGTATTCACGAACCGCATCGTTATAACGCGTACGAGCAGTTAAAATTTGATTTTCTGTGCTTGCTAATTCGTCTTGTAATTTTAAAAAGTTCTGATTTGTTTTTAAATCAGGATATCTTTCTACCGTTACCAATAAACGTGATAAAGCACTAGAAACACCAGATTGTGCTTGTTGAAATTGTTCTAATTCTGCCGGTGTAATGTTAGACGGATCAATTTGCACTGAAGTTGCTTTTGCTCTTGCATTTACAACCGCTTCTAAAGTAGATTTTTCGAAATCTGCTGCACCTTTAACGGTATTTACTAAATTTCCGATTAAATCATTTCTTCTTTGATATGCGCCTTCTACGTCTGCCCATGTTTTATCTGCATTTTGCTTTACGTTTAATGCGCCGTTTTGATAAATCATAGATAGGATAAAATATCCACCAATAAGTACTACAAGTACAAGGATAATAGGAAGTGCTTTCTTCATCTTTAAATTTTAATTTAGTTATTGTATAAGTCGATAAAAATTGGATTTTGTTACAAACTTTCTTTAAGTAATAACAAATCGGCTTTAATTTGTTTTAATTTGGTTAGTAAAGTTATTTTATCTGTTGGTTCATTTAGCTTGGCTTTTAAGTGCATTTTGGCTCCGTCTAAGGTAAATCCACGTTCTTTCACTAAATGATAAATCATGGTTAGGTTTTTTACATCTTCTTGTGTGAACATGCGATTGCCTTTCGCATTTTTTTTAGGCTGAATAATATCAAATTCTTTTTCCCAAAAACGCAACAACGAAGCATTTACTCCAAAATGTTTAGCCAATTCGCCAATAGAAAAATATCGTTTATTTGGTAATTTTTTTAGCATTAATCTAAAGACTGATTTTCTTGTTCGGCTTGCTCACGTAATAATTTATATTCAATAGGCAGCATAGAACTGTAATAAAAATTAATTGGGTTAACGGCTTGTCCATTTTTATAAACCTCGTAATGTAAATGCGGCGCTTCACTCCTACCGGTACTACCTACATAACCAATTACATCACCGCGTTTTACTTTTTGACCAACTTTTACGTTGTATTTACTTAAATGGGCATATAAGGTTTGGTAACCAAATCCATGATCAATCATAATATGATTTCCGTAACCGCTTAACGAATTATCTGCGCGTTTAACCGTTCCGTTTGCAGTTGCAAAAATAGGCGTTCCGGTTGGGGCTGTAAAATCCATACCTTTATGGAACTTTCTGATTTTTGTAAACGGGTCATTTCGGTAACCAAAACCAGAAGCCATGCGTTTTAAATCTTCGTTTCGAACGGGCTGAATTGCCGGAATTGCCAACAAAAGTTCTTCCTTATTTTTTAGCAATTCAATTACCTCATCTAAATGTTCAGATTGTAAAGCGATTTCTTTAGCCATGTTTTCTACACGGTTTTCGGTAAACTTTACAATATTTTCGCTTGATGCTAAAGATAAAGATTTCATGCGATCATGAATACTCGTATCTTCTTCAAAATTATCATTAAAATATTTTCGGTATAAGTTACGCTCGCGTTCATCCAATTGCAGCAAAACTTCTTGTAATTGCGACACGCGCTTATTTAACAAGTTGTAATTTATATTTAGTTCTGCCAATTCTCTCGATTTTTGTTTTTCTTTAGGAGATTCGAAAAAAGGAACCATCATATAGGTAGCAAAACAAAAATATCCAAAAAAGGCGAGAAGCTATTAAAAACAACAAAACCGAAAGTATTTTATTGGTTTTTTTAGGCTCTATCCTTTTATACGCTAACTTTTCGGGATCGTAATAATATTTTACCTTCGCCATATGCTAAAAATATACTATTTTTGCACCTTAAAAATGCAGTTAAATTTTGCATTTAAAAATGCGTTGTCAACAAAGATAATTATTTTTTAAATATTTACTTTTTAATAAAGGTTTAGTTTTACCTTTTTTAATGGATTTGTTTTAAGAATACACAATTAAAAACAAATATTTTAGTAGCTTTATCTTAAATAGCGTATAAAAATTAGTGCAAACAGTTATTAAATAATTCGATAATTCGACCTATGAAATCACAGGACATTAGAAAACAATTTCTACAATTTTTTGAAAGCAAAGGGCATTTAATTGTTCCTTCGGCTCCTATCGTTTTAAAAGACGATCCAACTTTAATGTTCAATAACTCGGGAATGGCCCAGTTTAAAGAATATTTTTTAGGAAACGCCACGCCAAAAAGTAACAGAATTGCCGATACGCAAAAATGTCTTCGTGTTTCTGGTAAGCATAATGATTTAGAAGATGTAGGTTTTGATACCTACCACCATACCATGTTCGAAATGTTAGGAAACTGGAGTTTTGGTGATTATTTTAAAAAAGAAGCAATTACTTGGGCTTGGGAATTTTTAACCGAAGTTTTAAAGTTAGATAAAGATCGTTTGTACGTTTCGGTTTTTGAAGGAAACCCAGACGAAAATGTTCCTTTTGATCAAGAAGCTTGGGATATTTGGAAACAATTTGTAGCCGAAGACCGCATTATTTTAGGAAACAAAAAGGATAACTTTTGGGAAATGGGCGACCAAGGACCATGCGGGCCTTGTTCTGAAATTCATATCGATTTACGTACCGATGCAGAAAGAGCTGCTGTTGCAGGCCGATCTTTAGTTAACGAAGATCATCCACAAGTTGTTGAGATTTGGAATAACGTATTTATGGAATTTAACCGTAAAGCAGACGGATCTTTAGAAAAACTTCCTGCGCAGCACGTAGATACCGGAATGGGGTTTGAACGTTTATGTATGGCAATGCAAAACGTAACATCAAACTACGATACAGACGTATTTACACCGCTTATTGCAAAAGTTGAAGCCATTACAGGTTTAAAATATACCGACAATACTGTTAAAAATATTTCGGAAGAACAAAACAAAATTAACATTGCTATTCGTGTAATTGTAGATCACGTTCGTGCGGTTGCTTTTGCTATTGCAGACGGACAATTACCATCTAACAACGGAGCAGGTTACGTTATTCGTCGTATTTTACGTCGTGCCATTCGTTACGGATTTACTTTTTTAGGAACAAAAGAACCATTTATTTATCAATTGGTTGATGTTTTAGCTGCTCAAATGGGTGAGTTTTTCCCAGAAATTGTTGCTCAAAAAGATTTAGTAAAAAATGTAATTAAAGAAGAAGAAGCTTCTTTTTTACGTACGTTAGATCAAGGTTTACATTTATTAGATACTGTTATTGTTGGTACTGAAGGTAAATTTGTTGACGGAGCTAAGGCGTTTGAATTATACGATACGTTTGGTTTCCCGATTGATTTAACTGCACTTATTTTACGTGAAAAAGGTTATGAGTTAGATGAAGCTGGTTTTGAAGCAGCAATGAAAGCACAAAAAGATCGTTCTCGTGCAGCTTCTGAAGTTTCTAAAGACGACTGGAATGTTTTAATTGAAGGAAATGTTGAAACTTTTGAAGGTTACGATAAAGTTGAAAACGAGGTAAAAATTACGCGTATTCGTAAAGTAGAATCTAAAAAAGACGGAACTTTATACCAAATTGTTTTAAACCATACGCCGTTTTACGCAGAAGGTGGAGGGCAAGTTGGGGATAAAGGTGTTTTAATTTCGGCAAACGAAACCATCGAAATCATCGATACCAAAAAAGAAAACAACCTCATTATTCATTTCACCAAACAATTGCCTGAAAATTTAGAAGCCAACTTTGTTGCTAAAGTAAATACAAATTTACGTAGTGCATCTTCTAAAAATCACTCAGCAACGCACTTATTGCACCAAGCTTTACGTGCCGTTTTAGGTACGCATGTAGAACAAAAAGGATCGTTAGTTGCACCGAATTATTTACGTTTTGACTTTTCGCATTTTTCTAAAGTAACTGACGAAGAATTAAAAAAAATCGAAACATTTGTAAACGCACGTATTGCAGAACAATTACCATTAATTGAACGCAGAGCAATTCCGTTTAACCAAGCGGTTGAAGAAGGAGCAATGGCTTTATTTGGCGAAAAATATGGCGATTTAGTTCGTGCTATAAAATTTGGCGATTCAATGGAATTATGTGGAGGAATTCACGTAGCAAATACAGCCGAAATTTGGTCGTTCAAAATTATTTCAGAAGGAGCGGTTGCAGCCGGTATTCGTCGTATTGAAGCGATTACAGGCGATGCTGTACGCGATTTTTATGTAGCACAAGAAAATACGATAAAAGATATTAAAGAAACGCTTAAAAATCCTCAAGATGTTTTAAAAGCGGTACATTCTTTACAAGATGATAATGCGAAACTGAAAAAACAAGTTGAGCAATTATTAAAAGAAAAAGCAAAAAATTTAAAAGGCGATTTATTAGCCGAAGTTCAAGAAATTAACGGCGTTCAGTTTTTGGCAAAACAAATAGATTTAGATGCTAACGGAGCTAAAGATTTGGTTTACGAAATTGGAGGAACAGGAAATAACTTCTTTATTGTTTTAGGAACGGTAACCGAAGGAAAGCCGATGTTAACCGCTTATGTTTCTAAAGAAATTGTTGAAAGTAAAAACTTAAATGCAGGGCAAGTAGTTCGTGAATTAGGAAAGCACATTCAAGGCGGCGGAGGCGGTCAAGCATTTTTTGCTACTGCAGGAGGTAAAAATCCGGATGGAATGGCAGATGCAATTACAAACGCTATACAATTCATAAAATAACAAAGAATTCAAGTAATAATAAAACCCCAATCATTTAAAGATTGGGGTTTTTGTTTGCATTACCAACGATTAGCATATTAACAAAAAGTAACTTAAAAAACGCAACATCGTTAAACATATAATAAAACTTACTTAACAAAATAATAAACACGTTACGATTAAAATGATTTAATCGTAATTTAGATATATAAATTCACTGATTATGAAACATTTAGCAACAATGCTATTTTCATTGATTTGGATATCAGGAATAGCACAGGTAGATGAAGGATTTATGAGATATTATTTTGATTTAACCATTACCAAAACGACAGATTCTACTCAGGTTAGAAAAATTACTACCGTTTTAGATGTGTTTAAAGACCGAAGTTTTTTTGCAGAAAAGAATTTTATTTTATACCAAAACGGATTACATGAAGCAAACAATTCTATTGGAACTAAAGAATATGTTAACCTACTTAAACAAGCTGCAGCAAATTACGACAGACCAGCCTATTTATTAGTAAAATCAAATGCAAATGAAAATAAAGTATTCGAAAAATTTAAAAACAAAAAATTTTATGTAATTCACGATAAAAAAAACTTAATCTGGGATGTTGAAGACAGCATTTATGTTTGGAATAATTATAAAGTTAAAAAAGCGACTACACAAACAGACGGTAGAAATTGGACCGCACTTTTTATTTATGATATTAGTGTACATTCTGGCCCTTATAAATTTAACAACTTACCAGGTTTTGTTGTAAAAGCATGGGATGAAGGCGAATATTTTGTTTTTGAATATAAAGACAGAAAAAATGTAGCTGACTTAAATGTTTACCTGGTTAAACCAGAAACGTATGATGAAATCAGTTTTCATGAAAGAAAATTAATTAAAGAAGTTTATTATCCTGACTTAGCTTCAACCAAAAATGACAAATCTAGAGCTAGTAAAATTGCCATTGATGACATACAAAATCCAATTGATATAAGTTTTATAGAACAATTGGCTTATAAATAAAAAAAGAAAGCGCTTGATTATCAAGCGCTTTCTTTTTTATTTATTCTCATTCATGTTATCAATTTAATTTTGTTAACAAAAAATTAACTATAAATTAAAAAACCGTAACATATTAGATATAAAACACTTAACTATAAATTAAATTATAAACTTAATATTGAATGTGTTTAAGAAACGTATAAAAGACAACAAAAAAATGGAATTTATAAACAATCGAAGATGATTAAAAATTATTGAAACAAGCAAAAATCCCTATACCAAACTATTTGAATTTGAAAATAAATTCAAACTAAAAAATCGCTTGGTACCCTTAATCAAACCTCGATGCATTTAATAATCTCATTATTAATTTTTTTTAAATTCAGTCTTTTTAAAAAAAATCTCGAAAATTTCGAGATTTTTTTATTAAAATAAAAACCGCAACAATTTTAACAAAAAAACCGTAACATTATATATATATATATTAGTAAAACTAACTAAAAACGGGAAACAGCGGTTTAATTCTGAATTCAATAAATTATGAAAAAAATATTTTTAAGCACAGCTTTTATGCTAATTAGCGGTTTTTCATTTGCAAACGAAATGAAAAATGAAGAAATAGTTGTAGATGCTTCAGAACAAGATTACCATTGTATGTACTTGACTAATGGTTGCAATCAATTAGTTTTAGTATGTTGGCCTGATAGCAGACATCCAAGCACAGATGATTTTGCTGATCTAGACTGGTCATGCTAATAACAAATATGACATTGTTATAAACAATAATCTAACTTAAAAGCAAGAAACTTTTAGGTTAGATTATTTAATTTTAATCAAATGAAAAAAAAAATCCTTTTATTACTAATGCTTGTTACTTATTGTCTACAAGCACAAACTAACGAATCTTTTACACGTTATACTTATGAGCTTACATATACCAAAAGATTAGATAGCAAAACAAAGCAAACAAGTATTTGCTATTTAGATGTTTATAAAAACAAAAGTATTTTTGGAGATAAATATCTAATAGAATTCCAAAATATTTGGACAAAAAACGATACTCTAAAAGATCGAGATAAACGATACAACATATTAGCTGATGCAAAACAAAAGTATTCAGGTCAGGCTTTTTCATTCATTATAGAAAAAGAGAATAATAAATTC
This sequence comes from Flavobacterium agricola, assembly GCF_025919725.1. Classification (NCBI taxonomy): domain Bacteria; kingdom Pseudomonadati; phylum Bacteroidota; class Flavobacteriia; order Flavobacteriales; family Flavobacteriaceae; genus Flavobacterium; species Flavobacterium agricola. The sequence continues at coordinate 1,704,320 of NZ_CP081495.1, forward strand.
AAACAATACAACAAAATTTGGACCAATGCTTTTTATGTAATACAAAATGCTAATGAAATAATTTGGCACATTGAACCTCAAACAATAAAATGGAATAACTATACCGTACAACAAGCAACTGCATTTTTTGAAGGTAGAAACTGGACCGTTTTATTTACTAAAGAAATTGCGCTTAATAACGGTCCGTATAAGTTTACAAACTTACCTGGTTTTGTTGTTAAAGCTTGGGACAGCGACTTACATTATACTTTTGAATTTATTAACAGTGAAAAAATAACGGAACATTACAATTATTTAGCGAGAATAAATCAATATCAAGAAGTTACATTACCTCAATATCAAAAATTATTTAAAAACCATTACAACAAAACTTACAGAGCATTTTGGGGAGAAAGCCAAACCAATGTAGAGCAAATGGCAATAGCATTTCCTTTAGATAAGAAAATAGGAGAAGTGGAAAACCCAATAGATTTAAGTTATAAACAATAAATTATACATGAAATACTTATCTTTTTTTCTGTTTTTTAGCATGAGTATTTTAAAGGCTCAAAACAGTTTTAGCGGTAAAGTTATACACACAGATTCAGAATCTATAATAGATCATGCTATTGTTTCTATAAACCACCCTGAAAATCAAGCTGTTTTGTCTTATACATTAGTGAATGAAAAAGGGGAGTTTAAAATTACAGTAAACTCCGACTTACCCGAATTGCTATTAGAAGTTACAGCAATGAATTTCGAAAAGTTTTCTGTTTTAATACCAAACCAAAGTCAAAACAAAATTATTGCGCTTAATCCACAAGAAACAATTTTAGAAGAAATTATAATTAAACCCACTTTAATTACTCAAAGAGGAGATACTATAAGTTATGATTTAAACAAGTTTGCAACAAAAAATGATCGTGTTTTAGAAGATGTTTTAAAACGAATTCCCGGCATTGAGGTTGAGGCAGGAGGTAAAATAAAATATCAGGGCCAAGCTATAAACAAGTTTTATGTTGAAGGCATGGATTTGATGCAAGGTCGCTATGCTTCTATTACTCAAGCTATGCCCAATGTACATGTTAGTAAATTAGAAGTTTTAGAAAACCATCAACCAATAAAAATGCTAGACGGCAAAGTTGTATCAGACAGCCCAGCTATAAACATAAAACTTAAAAGAAACATTAGTGTTAGCGGAAGTGCTAAAATAGGACTGGGATGTACTCCGTTTATAGGCCAAGCAAACATAACACCGATGTTCTTCAATAAAAACATTCAGTTTTTGGCAAATTATGATGCAAATAATGTAGGTAAGGATGTGAGCGGAAAATTAACAAACTTAACAAGTTTTGGAAGGTTTGAGAACTATAACTTTAGCTCTCAAGTTACAAACTTACTTCAAATATCTGATATCGGTTTACCCACTATTAATAAAGAACGCTATAATTTTAATAAAACACACTTAGCATCTATTAATACTTTATTTAAGCTAAACAAAACTTTAGACTTAAACACGAGCTTATTTTATTACAACAACGAGTTTGATAGTAATGGAAAACAAGTAACTCAAATCAAAGATCTAGAAAACAACAACGTAATTGAATATTATAAAATAAGCGAAGCTGCCTTGTTTAACGAAAACATGAAAGCTGTTTTTACTTTTACAAATAATACCGAAACAAATTTTTTAAAAAACATAGTAACTATTGATATACAAAAAAATAAAAACAGGAATAATTTAGAATTAAACAATAATCCTATACTACAAAATGTAGTATCACCGAATTATGCAATTCAAAATTCATTAAGCACCTTAATCCCGTTTAGAAAAAAACTATTTATAAACTTAAAATCTATTTTAGATTTTACTAATGATAAACAAACGTATCAAGTTTCACCAACCCAACATTTGTTTTTACCAGATTCGCAGTTGTATCAAAACAACAAGTTATTTCAACATTACTTAAACACACATTTTTATACTCAAAACTCAGTCTCAATATCTTTTGCTTACAAAAATTGGAGAATTACTCCACAATATGAAATAGAACTAACCAATAAAAAATTAAATACAAATTTATCTGGAGATCAGAATACTCATCCTGTATTTGTAAATAACTTAAACTACAGTTTTTTAAAAAACAACTTTAATATCTTATTGAATTATAAAAAAGATAAGTTTAATGTTTCGGTTACATTACCAATAATTTTAAATAGCATTCAATTAAACAATCAAGAAAATTTTAATAATCTGAACAGAAATAGTTTTGTATTTAATCCTACTATTCATGCTAACTATGAGATAAATTCAAGAGTAAAAATTAGAGGTGGAGGTAAATATACAAATACTTTCACCCCTTTAAGCCAACTATATTCAAACTACATTTTTAGTGGCTTAAACTTTACTACATACAACAATACAATACAAAAAAGTGGTTTTTATAGTACAAATATTGCTGCTGAATATAAAAACCCTTTCAACAATATATTTAGCAACTTTGGGGTAAATTATAACTTTGGACAAAACGCAGTCCTTCTTAGTACATTTATAAGTGAAAATGGGCAACAAGTAATTGAAGCTATTGACAGAAAAAATAAAAACAAGAATAAAAATGCTTGGATTTCTTTAGGTAAATATTTCACAGATTTGTCAACAAATTTAAAAGGCGATGCAAAGTTTATGCAAACGGAAAGTGAAGTGTTAATCAATAGTTTATTAAGTGATGTTAATATTTCTAGTCAAACGTATTCTATTCAGTTATCAAACGCTACTTTAAATTGGATGGGAGTAGTTTACACGTATAATTATACAAAACAAGAACGAAAACAATTAAGTAATGTAACCAATACTTATAATTCAGGTCATTTATTAAAAACAGAATTATTTTTAATAAAAAACCAAAGTATTTCTTGGCAAATAGATTACCAGGAAAGTAAATTTAATAAACAAACATTTGTAAACAAATTTATGGATTTGAAGTATCGTTATAAATGGACACAGAAACGCATTGATTTTGACATAGACTGGACTAATATTTTAAATACGAAATTATACGAACAAGTAGTAATTAACAACATTCAAACTACTGGAACAAGCTATAGAATAAGACCATCGCAAATTTTAGCTTCCATCCGTTTTAATTTTTAAATCGTTTACTTAAATGTTAATTTTTTAAGTTTTAACAGTATTATTTAAAAAATTCAGTTAAATGTATCTTAAAAAAGCATATATTTATATCACTCAAAAAAAACACGCAACACAAACAGAATCAAGATGATATAAATATTCTTACTATGAAACTCCCCCATTTTCTCGTTATAATACTATGCAGCCTGGCCGGATATGCCCAACCGCCAAGTGCCAAAATTAGATATGAATATTATTTAACCATGGTAAATGATACAAATCCGGATTTGTCAAGCAAGGTTGAAATGGTTTTGGACGTTGCTCCAGACACCACTTTTTTTGCTGAAAAAAACTTCATTAATTTTCAGAATGACGTACATACCGCTTATCAATCTACCGATAGAAAAACATACATTAAGCTTTTACAACAAGCCAATCAAAAAAATAACCAATCACATTACTTACTAATAAAATCGACCGATAACGAAAATATTACGTACGAAAAGTTTAAACAACAAAAGTTTTACATTAATGAAACGCGTAAAAATTTAGTTTGGGATATTGATTCAACTGAATTTACTTGGAACAACTTTACCGTTAAAAAAGCAACAGCAGTTTGTGACGGACGTTTGTGGACCGTATATTTTACAGAAGATATTGCAACCCAATCGGGGCCTTATAAATTAAACAACTTACCTGGATTTGTGGTAAAAGCATGGGACAAACACAATCATTTTATTTTTGAATATGTAAAAAGCGAAAATTTGATTCATACTCCTGTTTACATTCATAAACCTGAAAGTTATGCCGAATTATCGGTGCATGAAAAAAAGGTCTTAAAAGAAGTTTTTTATCCGCATTTGGCATCTAATAAAAATGATGAAACCCGAGCAACTTTAGATAAATTGAGAGATATAGAAAACCCAATTGATTTGAGCTTTATAGAAAAAACGACCATAATGCATTAAAAAACGCCAACTTTAAAGTTGGCGTTTTTTAAATTTATATAGCTAATGTTTTTGAACGTAACCAGGTTGCATCTTCATCAGATAATCTTGTAGAAAGCACGTTGTATACGTTTTGGTTGTATTCATTCAACCAATTAATTTGATCATCGCTTAGTAATGATTTTTCAACCAAAGCTGTATCAATATAACATAAGGTTAAAGTTTCAAAATCCATAAAATCACCGAATTGATTGCTAACTAAATCACGAGAAACAACTAAGTTTTCGATACGAATTCCGTGTTTACCTTCACGATATAATCCAGGTTCAATAGAAGTTATCATACCGGTTAAAATTGGAATATCAGTTGCTGTACCGTTAAATACATGCGGACCTTCGTGCACGTTTAAAAAGAAACCAACGCCGTGCCCAGTTCCGTGTCCGTAATTTCGTAATGAAGCTAACAAAGGCTGACGTGTTAAAGCATCAATTTGATATCCGCGTGTACCTTTGGTATAAATAGCACGAGAACCTTCTATTAAACCTTTTAAAACATAGGTATAATCTTCTTTCTCTTCGGCTGTTATTTCACCTAACGAAATAACACGAGTAATATCTGTAGTTCCGGTTAAATATTGTCCGCCAGAATCTACTAATAATAATCCTTTTGGTTCTAATTTGTAATTTGAATCTTCTTCTGCTTTATAATGCGGTAAAGCTCCGTGATCTTTATAACCAGCAATGGTATCAAAAGAAATATCTTTAAAACCAGGTTGTGCAGCACGTAAACTTTGTAATTTTTCTGCAATAGAAATTTCTGACAATTCGCCAGATGCAACATTTTCTTCAACCCATTTAAAAAACTGCGTCATAGCAACGCCGTCGTTTATCATAGCTTGACGCGTATGTGCCAATTCAACTTCGTTTTTAACAGCTTTTAATAAGTTTGAAGGATTTAATGCTTCAATAATTTCGACTTGTTCCGGAATTGAATCGTAAATAGCAAAACAAGTACGTTTTGGATCGATTAAAATACGATCGTTACTTGTTAAGTTTTTTAAATCGGCATAAACCGAATTATATGGTTTAATGGTAACACCAAATTGTTCTAAAGTTTTTTGGCTTTGAATATCTAACTTGTTCTCGGCAATGTAAAAGTTTACCGCTTTTTCTGTTACCAAAACAAAACCTAAAACAACCGGATTAGAATTTACATCGGTACCACGAACGTTTAAAAACCAAGCTAAATCGTCTAAAGATGAAATTAGATGCGTGTTGCAACGTTGCTTTTTCATTTCAGCACGTACCTCAGCAATTTTTGTTGCGGTATCTTTTCCAATAATTTTTTCGTCTAAAACATAAGCAGGATTAGTTGGTAAGGTTGGGCGCCCTTCCCAAATTGGAGCTAATAAATCTTCGTGCCCATTAATTTCAAAACCTAAAGGTTGTAACGTGCTTTTTACAGCATTTGCAACTTGTAATGAAGCTAAGTTTCCGTCAAAAGCTACGGTAGCTGGTACAGTAAATTGCTCGCTAATCCAAGTAATATATTCGGGTGCATGTTGCACTTTTAATTTTACCAACTCAAAACCAGAACCTGCTAATTGCTGATTTGCTTGCACAAAATAGCGAGAATCGGTCCATAAACCGGCAAAGTTTTGGGTAATAACTAAAGTTCCGGCTGAACCGGTAAACCCAGAAACCCAAGCAATACAGCGGTAATGTTCTGGCAAATATTCGCTAATATGCGGATCTGAAGATGGAATGATGTAGGCATCAATCTTTTTAGTTTGCATTAACTGGCGAATAGCAGCCAACTTTTCTATATGTTTCATTTTTTGGATACATTTATTTAGGGCAATTTACAAAATTTTATTATGGCAAAAACGTATATTTTGTATTTATGTACGTTAAATGTTGCGCAGCTGCGTTAGGGATTGGAGCGTTTGTTTGAGCTCGTTGCGCATAAAATGCAGCAACAGCGAGTGCGAAAAGCCCGACCGCAGGGAACGCCCAAATAAAAACAGCTTTTTAGGCACATTTTGCTTTAATTTTAGGCACGGCTGGTTGTTATTTTGTAACTTATACCTGTAAATTTGTAATTTATTTATGCTTTTAGTTTTATAAGATGAAGTGGAGTACCGAAGTTGGTTTGGTTGATTTGCCTGAAAAAATAACATACGATTCGCAATTGCTGGCATTGGGTTCGTGCTTTGCGGTAAATATGGCTGATGCGTTTAAAAATTATCAGTTTAGAAATGTGATAAATCCGTTTGGCATTTTATTTCATCCGGTGGCGCTAGGTAATTTGTTTGAATTTGCTGCTCAGAATAAAGTTTTTGAACCGGATTCTGTTTTTTGCAATCAGGATGTTTGGAGTTGTTTTGATGCGCATTCGGATTTAAATGCGCTAGATGAATTAGATATTTTGCTGGCTTTAAACCAAAAATTGCAACTTTTTAAACAAACGCTTCAATCGGCTAGCCATGTTATTATAACATTAGGTACAGCTTGGGTTTACCGACATATTGAATCGGGAAAGTTGGTTGCGAATTGCCATAAATTACCACAGAAATTATTTGTAAAAGAACTTTTAACAGCGGATGAAATCACCAAAAGTTTGCAACGCATGCAGGAATTGGCGTTACAAATAAACCCGAAAGTTCAGTTTATTTTTACCATTTCGCCAGTGCGCCATATTAAAGATGGCGTGGTAGAAAACCAACGCAGTAAATCGAACTTATTTGTTGGTTTGCATCAATTTTTAGATCTAAACAAAAAAGCATATTATTTTCCGACATACGAAATTATGATGGATGAATTGCGTGATTATCGTTTTTACGGGCGTGATTTGTTGCATCCTAACGAAATGGCAATTACTTATATTTGGGAAAAGTTTAAAAAACATTGTATTGCAGAAACGGCATACCCAACCATGCAGTTGGTTGACGAGGTGCAAAAAGGTTTAGCACACCGCCCATTTAATCCGCATTCGGAGCAACATGAATTGTTTTTAAATAAATTGGCCCAAAAATTGGATGTACTTTTAGAGCAATATCCGTTTATGAACTTTAGATAATTGATTATGAAAAAGCTTGTTTATATTTTTTTGATTCTGTTTTTTATGGGTTTAGGTGCTTTTATTTTAGATACCTACACCAAATATACCACGATTAAAAATCAGGAACAATTTGTACCAGAATCGGCCATTATTCAAGAACAGCTGAAAAACGTAAGCAAGTTGGTGGTTAACGAGGCAAAATATTCGCAAGTTTATACCTATAAAAGCTCGAAATCGTATTTGGGTGATTTGTTTAAGTTTGATAAAAAAGCGGTTGTTTTGGTTAATGCCGACGTATTAATTTCGTACGATTTATCTCAAATTGAATATGAAATTGATGAGGAGAAAAAAATAGTGAAGCTGACCAATATTCCGAAAGAAGAAGTAAAATGTTTTCCGGAAATTAAAATTTTAGATGTAAACGAATCTACCTTTAATACTTTTGTTGGTAACGATTACAATAAAGTTAATGAAAAAATTAAAGCTGAATTTTTAAAGAAAATAAACAATTCTAACTTAAAAATAAATGCTAAAGATCGGTTGGTTTCTGAATTGGCTAAATTTTTAGTAATTACTAACAGCTTGGGTTGGACATTGGTTTATGAAAACCAGCCTATAAATTCTACCACAGATTTTAATGCTTTACCATTATAAAAAAAGGAGTTCAATTGGTTTTGAACACCTTTTTTATTCTTCATCTTCGTAATCACGAACCTTGTATTTGTTTTTTTCTTTTCCGCCAAACTTAGCTAATTTATACGTTAGCGAAAACATAACATAGCGTTTTAAAATGCTGTTGTACTGATCTATAACTTGGGTTGCGTTGGCGGTACGGCGCACGTTGGTATTTTGATTTAGCACGTCGTAAACTTTAATTTTGGCAATAAACGTTTCGTCTAAAAACTTATGCCCGATAGATAAATTCCACAACAGAAAATCTTTTTTAAATCCGGGAGTAATATTGCCATTATGGGTAAAGTTTAAATCGTTTGCAAAAAACACATTTTTAGGCCAATATAACGTAGTTTGTAAGCTTGCAACATAGCTTGTATATTGCGTTTTATCTACTACATAATTGTTGTAATTTAAATTACTAAAATTAAATTCGTACGTGGCTTTTACATCAAAATCTTTTTTATAGCGCCAGCTTAACATAATTTCTGGATAAATAGAAAACCATTGGCTGGTATATTTTTGTTGATTGGTAATTCCGTAGTTTTTATCAAAACCAAATCCTAAATAATATTCGTATTTAAACGTATTGTTATCGTTTACTTTAATGCTTTGGTACACGCCTGAATTAAAATACCCAACATAACCGGCACGTCCGGAAAGGTAATTTAAGGTTCCTTTAAAGTTTTCGTCGTATTCTAATTGCTTAATTATACCTACCGAATTTATTTTAAAATTGGTATTCACATAAGTTCCTAATTTTGATTCGGTATTAAAAGTAAAAGTTCGTAACTGAAACAAATGTTGCTCAGTATTTTTTAAATCAGGATTACCTACCACGGTTAAAAACGGATTAACCAAATCGGTAACCGGTGCTAAATAATTTAAACTATTTATAGCTTGATTGTATGTGTACGAAAACACAACTTTGCGATTTGCATTTACCGGCACACGTAAAGCTGCATGAACATGAGGCAATACCTGCGTTTTTTGTTGACGAAACGGTGTGTTTAAATACGCGTTATTGATGTTGTAATCTACAATTTTAGGGCTAGCATTTACCTCAAAATAGCCGTCTTTTAAAACATATTTGTAGGCAAATGTTGGAGCAAATTCGTTAACCTGCATGTTGTTGGTAAACGATAAGCTAGGATCTGCTAAGTTGTAGGTTGCGTTTATTTGATTAAAATCAGCTCCTTCACGATTCCATCGTGAAAATGTATTTTCGTACTGCATTCCCACGGTAAGTTCTTGATTGGGTGCAATCGGTTCTTTATACTTAAATACAAGATGCGTTTTGTTTTCGTTATTAATCGTTTGCAGTTGCTGATTTCTAATATCTTGCGTTTGAGATTCTAAAAAATTAGTTTGCGATTGATTAATGGCTGTTGCATCTTTCTGATTGAAATTGGTTGTAATTTGAGCGACAATGTTTCGATTCTGCTTTTCAAAATTATGAACCAAAAGCAAATTAGCGCCAACATTTTTTTGTTTTGAATTTTGATGCTTTTGATAGGTTTGGTTGTTTACCATTTCTTGATGCTGATTTACCGTTGTACTGTTTCCTGCTTCGGTACCCTGCATATCTAAATAATCAATTTTAGGATCGATTTGTAAGGTTGTATTTTTACCAAGTTTAACCTCAAAAGATACTGCAGCATTGTTAGATTTTGTTAACTTATTTTCGTTTGCTTCTGCATCTGTTACAAACAAATTCCCAGGAATTAAGTTTTCGGTACGTGTTTTTGCTTGATTAGAAAAGTTGATTTCGTTAAAAATATAATTACTGCTTAAGTTTACTTTTTTATTAAAAATATCGCTGTAATTAAAACCGGCTAATTTATTGGAATAAATACCTTTATCTCCGCCAATATTCTGATCGTTAATTGCAATAGCGCCATTGGCTGCTTGGCTTAAACTTACATTTCGCCCGCTTACCAAATTGTCAAAAATTTCGTTGTTACTAAAACCTAAGGAATTGATGTTATTTGCTGAACCCAAAACACTGATTTTGGTATCGTTATTAAAATAATTTAATAACAAAGAGCCTTCATATTTTTCATCGGTTCCGTATCCTCCGGTAACATTTCCAAAAAAGCCTTTATTTTTATCGTCTTTAATGGTTAAGTTGATGGTTTTTTCTGTTGAAGAAGCTTTTTCATTAGCCAACTTTTGCGCCTTGGTTTTGTAATCAGAAACCTGAATTTTACTAATAATATGTGCAGGAAGGTTGTTTAAAATAATTTGGCCGTTGGTATCAAAAAACGGTTTGCCGTTTAATAAAAATTCGCTTACCTCCTGCCCATTTACTATAACCTTTCCGTTATCTGCTACCATAACCCCAGGCAATTGTTCTAATAAAGATTTAACGGTTGCATCGGGACGAATATCAAACGAATTGGCATTAAATTCAATCGTATCTTTTTTTATTTTAACTGGAGCAACATGGGTAGTAACCACCAATTCTTTTAAGGTTTGGTTAGATGCAGGTTCTAAAACAATGGTTCCTAAATTTTGATGCTCATGAATTGCATCAAAAACCAAAACATGTTCTTTATAACCAGCTGCGCTTACCACAAAAAATGTTTTTTGATTTATGGGTTGAACCGGTAAATGAAAATCGCCATTTACTTTAGAAATAGAATAATTTACTAAACTTGAATCGGCAACAGCATTTAAATAAACGGTTGCAGCTTCAATAGGTAATTCGGCAGCAGTAATTACCTTACCTGTAATAGATACCGCATTTTGGCCGTAGAAAAACGACACACAAAAGCATGTAAAAAGTAAAAGGTAAGTTTTCATTTTTTAGTAGTAGTAGTTTTTTGGTTGGTTTGTTTTTAGTTTATAATTGGATTGGTATTTTTATTTTTATTGTAAATCCTGGTTTAGTACTAATTTCAATAGTTCCTTTTAAGGTTTTTACGCGTTGTTGCATATTTTTCATTCCGATTCCGGGGTTGGCTGATTTTGATCCGCCCACGCCATCATCTTGAATGGTTAAAAAACAATAATCAGCATCAAAATCAATAGTTATTTGTGCATGTTTTGCATGTGCATGTTTTAAAATATTCTGACACGCTTCTTGCACAATCCGATATATATTTACTTTTAAAACCGTTGAAATTTCTAACAAAACAGCTTCTTGATTAACGGCAATATCAAAATGTGTTTGATGCAATTCGTTGTTGCTTTGTACCAAATCTAAAAGCAGCTTTTTATAATCGTTAGAAAACTCACCCGTTTGATTGCTTAAGTTATGAGACAGCGCGCGGATTTCGGCTTCAATATTTTGTAAATCCTTAATCAATTTTTTACGCGTTTCAATCGCTTCTTCGTCAGAACTTTTATTCAGCATGCCTAAATTTAAGCGCGTGCTGTATAATTTATTCATTACGCCATCGTGTAATTCTAAAGCAATACGTTCTTTTTCAGTTTTTTGCGCTTTATCAATTAGTTTTTGTTGTTCTTGTAATAAAGAAAACAACATTTCTTCGGCCTTGTTTTTAAGCAAGGCATTGTTTAACGCGGTTTTATTTGATTGATTGATGCGCCACAAGGCAATGGTACCAATAACCAATAAAACAATTATGGTGATGTAAATGCCGTACTGGATGCGCGCGGACAAGGATTTGTTCATATCCTCAATTCGGCTTGTATCATATTCTATACGTGCAAATTTATTTTTGGTTTTAATTTGTTTGTCAATTAATTGCTGGTAACGATCTAAATAATTAGAATGGTAGCTATCAAAGTTTTCTGGATCTGATTTAGATAAGGTTTTTAAAATATTTAAAATTTCAATATTATAATTGGTATTTAATGCGGCATCTAAAGCCCATTTAAAATATTTATTGGCAGCTTCTTTATCTTGTATTTCTAAGTAGTATTCGCCTAAATATTTGTATTTGTACACCAAATCTATTTCTTTACCGTGCTCTTTGGTAATTTGTACTGCATCAACTAAATAATCTTTAATCTCAGTATTTGGTCCGTATAACTTTAATTGGTTGTTACCAATATTAGAAATTACGGTAGCATATTGAATGGGTAAACTTGATTGTAATCGTTTTAAATCTATTTTATTTAAAACATGTAATGCATTTTTATAATCTTTTTGAGCGGCATAAACGTTAGATAAATCTACCGTATTAATTACCTGATAATAAAACTTTTTTTCATCAGAAACAGTAAGTTTAGCAATCATTTTTTCAGCTTCTTTATAATAATGCAACGCATCACTATAAAGCGCTAAGGCTTCTAAATTTCCGCCTTGTAAGCTAAAACACTGGTACTTTAGCAAATAATTATCCGAATCTTTTAGGTAATGTAATGCTCGGGTAAGTTCCATTTCACTTTCGGTATAAACACCATCATAAAATAAAACATAACCTTTATTGAACAGTACTTTAGCTAAACGATCGGTATTTTTGGTAGCTGCGTAAATTTTCTCGGCTTGCTTATAAAAATAATACGCGCTGTCTTTGTATGTAAATTCATAACAATCGCCAATATAATAATAGGCGCGCCCGATATTAGCACTGTCTTTTTCGGCTTTGGCATGTTTTAAAATGTTACGGCTAACATTGTTTGATTTTTCTAAATCACGTAAGTAATAAAATTCCTCAGCGATTTTAAAATACAACGAAGAATTGTATTTAGAATTAAGAAATAACGAATCTAAATACTGCGCTTGGTTAAGCGAATCTAATTGTTCAAAATAAGAATCGTTAAAATTTAATACCGTAACTGGTTCTTTTTTATTGCACGCCAATAAAAGCAGTAAAAAACTAAAAAGTGGAATAAAATATTTCAAATCAATTTTTTAGCTAAATTAAAAAAACTATGTAATTTCTTACATAGTTTTTTATATAGAAGTGTTAATCCTTTGTTTTATCAACAATTTTTTCCCCATCAACAGCTTCTTCTACGTTATTCAATTTTGTTTGAGATTCTACATCATCTGCAGTACACGAAGCCAAAAATGCTACCGTAGCAATAGCCATAAATAAAAACTTTTTCATAATTTTACTTAAATTTTAATAGTTTGATTGTTTTCAAAACTAAAACTAATTTTTAACAGTTAATTACGGTTTTTTTTTAAAAATCGTTACGGTTTTTTTATTTTATGAGAAATATTATTATCATTGATGATCATCCTTTAACAATAAGTGCTTACAAAAGTTTATTAACTCAGGAATTTGAAAACAATATATGCGTACATACTGCACATAATGGAAATGAGGTTATTCAGAAAGTTAGTGCACTGGCTGCAAATCAGGAAAAAATTTGCTTAGCAATTGTAGATTATAGCATTCCGCCAAGCGACGATGGTACAATTAAAAACGGTACCGATGTTGCTGCTTTAATAAAAAAGCATTTTAAAAATTGCATGTTGGTATTTTTAACTATGCATAATGAGCCGCTGCTTTTACATAACTTACATTTAAAATTTAGCCCACAAGGCATTATTTCTAAAAATGACATTGATGCCGACTCGTTTGCAGGCATTATAAAAAGCATTTCAGAAGGAAAAATATACAGAAGTGATACCATGATAGAATCTTTAAGTATCATAATGAACAAAAAAATAAATTTTGATGAAATTGACAGTCAAATTTTACTTTTGTTATCAAAAAAAGTTAAAAGTAAAGATTTACCAAAATATATTGAGCTGTCACAGAGCGCAATAGAAAAGCGCAAGTATAAAATTAAAGAGCAATTGTTAGGAGAAAAAGGCACCGATAAAGAATTGGTTGCGGTTGCTAAAGCATATAATTTAATATAAAACCGTAATAGTTTTAACAGAAAAACCGTAACGCAGAATGTAAGACGTTACTTATATTTGTAATAAGAAAGTGATAATAATTCCCTTATTATTCCCAAATTCACTTTCTTAAATAGTAATAATTTTATGGTACTTAAAAAGCAACCTCCCCAAAAGGTTGCTTTTTAAATTTAAAACAGACAGTGTTAATTTTTAAAATGTTTTTTAATAAAAAACCGTAACAGATTTAACACAAAAACCGTAACAAACAACTTCGCGGTCTGTCTATATTTGTAACAAGGAAATGAAAATAATTCCCTTATTATTCCCAAATTCATTTTCTTAATATAGTAATAATTTTATGGTAATTAAAAAGCAACCTCCCCAAAGGTTGCTTTTTAAATAAATGTAGCTACAAAATTTTGACTTTCTTATTTATAGATTTTAATTGTAAAAAAAACGTTTAGCCCTTTACTAAACGTTTTTTTTATTTTATTATTTCTGACGAATATAAATATCAATCGGAACTCCGGTAAAATTAAAGTTTTCACGAATTTTATTTTCTAAAAATCGTTTGTACGGATCTTTAACATATTGCGGTAAGTTTGCAAACAACACAAATTGCGGTGTTGGCGTTGGCAATTGCATACAATATTTAATTTTTACGTACTTACCTTTAATTGCCGGTGGTGGCATATTTTCTATAATTGGTAAAATAAAATCGTTTAATTTAGAAGTTGCGATACGTTGTTTGCGGTTTTCATAAACTTCAACAGCTGCTTCTAAGGCTTTTAATAAACGTTGTTTAGTTAATGCCGATGTAAATATAATTGGCACGTCGGTAAACGGTGCAATTTCTTCTCTAATTTTTTGTTCGTACATTTTAGTAGTCATAGAATCTTTTTCTACCAAATCCCATTTATTTACTAAAATCACAATGCCTTTACGGTTTTTTTCGGCTAACCAAAAAATATTTTGGTCTTGACTTTCAAAACCGCGCGTTGCATCAATCATTAAAATACAAACATCTGAATGTTCTATAGCACGAACCGAACGCATTACAGAGTAAAATTCTAAATCTTCTTTTACTTTTGCTTTACGACGAATTCCTGCGGTATCAACCAAATTAAACTCAAATCCAAAACGGTTGTATTTGGTATCAATAGCATCACGGGTTGTACCAGCAATATCGGTAACCACAAAACGATCTTCACCAATTAAAGCATTAATAAAAGATGATTTACCAGCATTAGGGCGCCCAACAACAGTAAAACGAGGTAAAGCTTCTTCATCTTCATTTACTTCTGGTAATTCAGGTAAAACTTCAACCAGCTTATCTAATAATTCACCTGTTCCAGAACCATTCATTCCGGCAATAGGATAAAATTCTCCTAAACCTAAATTGTAAAATTCGTAAGCATCTTCTAAACGCTTTCCGTTATCTACTTTATTTACTGCTAATAAAACAGGTTTTGTTACTTTACGTAAAAGTTTTGCAACTTCTTCGTCCATTGGTGTAATACCTTCTTCAACATCAACTACAAAAATAATAGCATCTGCTTCATCAATAGCTAATTCAACCTGACGGCGAATTTCGCCTTCAAAAACATCATCAGATCCTTTAATATATCCACCGGTATCAATTACCGAAAATTCTTTTCCATTCCACTCACTTTTTCCGTAATTACGGTCACGAGTAACACCGCTAACTGAGTCAACAATCGCATCACGACGTTGAATTAAACGGTTGAAAAACGTAGATTTCCCAACATTTGGGCGTCCAACTATGGCTACGATATTATTCATTTATCTAAATATTTAGTGCAAAGTACATTTGAAAAATCCGCTTGTAGCAAATGCACTTTTTTAATTATTATTTGTTGTTATATCCGAAACGACGTAATTGATAATCGTTGCTTCTCCAGTCTTTATTTACTTTTACAAAAAGCTCAATATGTACTTTTTTGTCAAAAAACTTTTCTAAATCAATACGAGCTTCGGTTCCTACCCTTTTAATTGCTTCTCCTTTATGGCCTATAATAATTCCTTTTTGAGAATTACGTTCTACCATAATTAAGCATTTAATACGGATGATATCTTCTTCTTCTAAAAACTCTTCTGTTTCAACTTCAACTGCATACGGAATTTCCTTTTCGTAATGTAATAATATTTTTTCACGAATGGTTTCGTTCACAAAAAAGCGTTCGGGCTTGTCTGTTAACGCATCTTTAGGGAAATAAGGCGGTGAAACAGGAAGCAATTCTACAATTCTATTAAAAACAACATCAATATTAAAACTGTTTAATGCAGATATTGGATAAATTTCTGCATTAGGCACTTTTTCATGCCATAAAGCAACTTGCTCTTCTAACTGTTCTTGGTTTGATTTATCAATTTTGTTTAATAATAGCAATACAGGGATTTTTGCATGAATTATTTTATTAAAAAAAGCTTCATCCTTTAAATCCTTCTCACCTATTTCAACCATGTAAATTAAAATATCCGCATCTTCAAAAGCAGATTTTACAAAATCCATCATCGAATTTTGCAGCTCGTACGCAGGTTTAATAATTCCAGGCGTATCTGAAAATAAAATTTGAAAATCATCTCCATTAACAATACCCAAAATTCTGTGACGGGTTGTTTGTGCTTTAGAGGTAATAATAGATAATCTTTCTCCAACAAAAGCATTCATTAAGGTTGATTTACCTACGTTCGGATTTCCAATAATATTTACGTATCCAGCTTTGTGCGACATAACATTTAATTTAGCCTACAAAGTTAAACATTTTAGAACAGAAATTTAAAATTCCTTTTTATTTTTAAAAAAAGTTTGGTATTCTAAAAAATGGTTGTACTTTTGCAATCGAAATAACGGGATAGAGCAGTAGGCAGCTCGTCGGGCTCATAACCCGAAGGTCACAGGTTCGAGTCCTGTTCCCGCTACTAAGTTTTTACTGAAAATACTTTCAACAAAGGTTGAAATTCGCACAGCGGGATAGAGCAGTAGGCAGCTCGTCGGGCTCATAACCCGAAGGTCACAGGTTCGAGTCCTGTTCCCGCTACTAAGTTTTACTGAAAATACATTCAACAAAGGTTGAAATTCGTACAGCGGGATAGAGCAGTAGGCAGCTCGTCGGGCTCATAACCCGAAGGTCACAGGTTCGAGTCCTGTTCCCGCTACTAAGTTTTTACTGAAAATACATTCAACAAAAGTTGAAATTCGCACAGCGGGATAGAGCAGTAGGCAGCTCGTCGGGCTCATAACCCGAAGGTCACAGGTTCGAGTCCTGTTCCCGCTACTAAGTAAGCCACTTTTATAAAGTGGCTTTTTTTATATCTAAAGCAATGAGTACAAAAAAAATTAATGGCTATCGCACGCTTTTAAATGTTACCAAAAACGTAACGCTTAAAGAACTTAAAACTATTTACAGAAATAGTATGAAGCAATATCACCCTGATTTATTTCCGTCGGATGCAGAAAAAGCAGAAGCTGATGAGAAAAGCCAGGCAATTATTGAAGCGTACCATTTTTTAGTGAGCATTGCCAATGAAACCGTAGAAAAAAACAAAGAAGAATTTGAGGCCATAATTGCAGCTAACAACATTGCTGAATTTTATATGGAAGAAGGTATTTTGTTTGTTACCTTAGTTAACGGTAGTAAATTTGAATATTACGGTGTACCAAAAGTTACCTACGTAAAAATGATTAACGCAGATTCGCCAGCGCGTTTTGCAAAACGACACATATACGGTAAATTTGTTTACCGTAGTGCTGTTAAAATGACTGGTTTAGAATAATAATAAAAGAGAGCAAATTGCTCTCTTTTTTATTTTCTTAGTACTTGTAAATACTACAATAAATAAAAATAAAATTCGTTGGTATGTAGTAACCAATTCAATAAAAAAAATTATATTAGTTAACGCTAAATTTGTAGCTAATTACTTTTAATTTATTCGATATCTCATATTCCAATGGCACAAAATGTAACCTTTAAAAATTTTGATGAGTTTAAACAACCTCTTCAAAAATTTAATGCTCCTTTTGCATGTACATCATTAATCGTTAAAGACCTAAACAACAACGTTTATCACGGTCGCGGAATGGAACTAACTTTTGGCGAAGCCTTAACCAGCTTAACTTATTACCCAAAAGGTTATTCGTTTCAGCATTTAGCACCAAATAAAACACCAGGGCTTCAGTACACAGCTAAATATGCTATTTTAGCATTAACCACACCGGTAAGTGTTTTTGATGTGAAAGATGCTTTAGAAGGTTTTAACGATGCAGGATTAGCATTTAGTTTAAACATGATGCCATCTCCGCCATTAAACGAAATTAAACCGGAAGAATACAAAAACGCAGTTCCTTATGCATCATTTGGCGAATGGGTTCTAGCTAACTTTGCAACCGTTGATGAAGTAAAAGCAGGATTAACACAAGGCGTAGTTTTTTGGTCTGAAGCTTTAGAAATGTTAGGTGGTTTAGAAACACCTTTTCATTTTGCAGTTTACGATAAAGCGGGCGGATCTATTGTGGTAGAAGTTAAAAATGGTGCTTTAGTGGTTTATGACAACCCAACGGGCGTTATGACAAACGGACCAGAATTTCCGTGGCATATGGAAAACTTAAATAATTATTCGCACATTACAAACATTGATACAACAATTGGTAAAGTTGGCGACTTAAATTTAAGACAACCAGATAGCGGAATTGCAACAAGCGTTTTACCATCATCAGCAACTTCGGTTGGACGTTTTATTAAAGCTTTCTATTTTTCTACCTATGCAAATCGTGTAGCTGATCCGGATTTACAATTAGTAGAACTTGGTCACGTAATGAATAACTTTGACCGCCCTAAAAATATTACTAAAGATTTAAGCGGTGAAGGAGAACAAGCAACTCCGGCAAAATACATGACCGAATTTACGCTTTGGACGGTATTAACTGATTTAACTCGCGGACAAATGTACGTGCGTTTGTACGATTCTTTAAATTACCAAAAATTCACATTTGCTGATTATAAAGACAAAACCGAAATGGTTTCATTTTTAATAAAATAAAAAAAACTAAGCTTTGAATTTTTCAAAGCTTTTTTTAAATCCAATAAGCATGAAGTTTAAAATAAAACTATTCCTTTTTATTTGTGTACTTATTATAGGTAGTATTATTTATTGTGATGCAGTTGTAACCAATCAAGCGCAAAACAAAGTTTATGAAACAACCGAAACCATTCCGTACAACAAAGTTGGTTTATTACTAGGTACCGGAAAGTACCTAAAAAACGGTGCAATCAATCCGTATTACGCAAACCGAATTACAGCTGCAGCTGCTTTATATCATGCCAACAAAATTAGCACATTGGTTATTAGCGGCGATAATAGTACCCCAACATATAACGAACCGCAAAGCATGATGGACGATTTACTTGCTTTGGGCATTCCGGCCCAGCATATGTATTTAGATTATGCAGGATTTAGAACTTTAGATTCTGTTTATCGCTTACAAGCTATTTTTGGACAACAGCAATTTACTGTAATTTCTCAAAAATTTCATAACGAGCGCGCTTTGTTTATAGCCGATTATTTAGGTTTAAACGGCATCGGTTATAACGCGGCTGATGTTTCGGCAAAACAAGGACTAAAAACCAATCTGCGCGAAAAATTAGCTCGAGTAAAGGTATTTATTGATAAGTTTGTTGATAAAGAACCAAAATTTCAGGGCGAAAAAATTAATATATCATAAAAAAAGCGAAGATTAACCTTCGCTTTTTTTATATTAAAATTCAAAATTATCTATTTCTTCTTGAATCAATTCCCAATCCGACATGGCTTGATCTAAATCTTTTTTCATTTTTTCATAACGATCAAAAAATTTACTATCGTTCATTAACTTTTCGTAATCATTTGCTAATTCAGCATCAGCTTTAGCAATATCTTTTTCCAATTGCGCAATTTGGCTTTCGGTTTTAGACAGCTTATTTTGTAAAGCTTTTAGTTTTTTCTGATCTTCGTACGAAAGAGCGGGTTTTGCTTCAACCTTTTTTACAGGTTCATTGCTTTTTTTATTAGTTTCAGTTTTCTTTTCTACTTCTCTAAAATTTTCAACATTACGCTGTTCTAAAAAGTAATTAATATCGCCTAAATATTGTTTTATGGCCTGATCTTTAAATTCATAAACCATATTGGTTAATCCTTGTAAAAAATCACGGTCGTGAGAAACTAAAATTAAGGTACCTTCAAACTTTTCTAGAGCAGCCTTTAGTACGTTTTTAGATTTAATATCTAAGTGATTGGTTGGCTCGTCCATTAATAAAACATTAAACGGATGCAACAACATACGGCATAATGCTAAACGGTTACGTTCGCCCCCAGAAAGTACTTTTACTTTTTTATCTACATCATCGCCACGAAATAAAAAAGCACCAAGCATATCGCGAACTTTAGATCGGTTGCTATCGGTTGCGGCATCAATCATGGTATCTAAAACGGTTAATTCGCCATCTAAATATTCGGCCTGATTTTGTGCAAAATAACCAACCTGAACGTTGTGCCCCAATTTTATATGTCCTTCGTACTCAAATTCATTCATTATGGCTTTAATGAAGGTAGATTTTCCTTGACCGTTTTGTCCAACAAAAGCAATTTTACTACCACGTTCTACCGCTAAATCAATATTTTTAAATATCAATTTATCATCAAAACGTTTGGTTACATTTTCAGCTTCTACCACTAACCTACCCGGCACAATTGAAACCGGAAAGTTAATTGCCATAACCGAATTATCATCTTCATCAACTTCAATACGTTCAACCTTATCTAATTTTTTAATTAAAGATTGAGCCATTGATGCTTTTGATGCTTTTGCACGAAACTTTTCGATCAGCTTTTCGGTTTCTTCAATTTTTTTAGCTTGGTTTTTCTGCGTTGCTAATTGCTTTTCACGAATTTCGTGACGTAAGGTTAAATATTGCGAATATGGTTTATTAAAATCATACGCTTTACCTAACGAAATTTCGATGGTACGATTGGTAACGTTATCTAAAAACATTTTATCGTGCGATACAATAACTACAACGCCGGGAAAGTTTTTTAAAAATCCTTCTAACCAAATAATAGATTCGATATCTAAGTGATTGGTTGGCTCATCTAAAAGTAAAATATCGTTAGATTGAAGTAATAACTTAGCCAGTTCAATACGCATACGCCATCCGCCAGAAAAAGTTTCGGTTTGGCGGTTAAAATCGTCACGTTTAAATCCTAAACCAAGCAAAATACGTTCGGTATTACCTACGTAGTTATATCCGCCTAAAATATCGTATAAATGATTGTAATCAGAAATTTTGTCAATTAAATCTGCGTAAGCTTCTGATTCGTAATCGGCACGCGAACCTAATTGGTAATTGATATCGTCAATCTTAACTTCTAAATCTTTAATTTCTTTAAAAGCTTGATACGCTTCTTCTAAAACGGTACGTCCAGGAACAAAGTCAATATCCTGACGTAAAAAACCAATTTTAATTTCTTTTTCGCTAGCAATAACGCCTTCGTCTGGTTTAATATCACCAGCCAACATTTTAAGCATGGTAGATTTACCTGCTCCGTTTTTACCCACTAATCCCACGCGATCACCTGCGCCTAAACGAAAGGTAATATCTTGGTACAAATACGTTCCTCCAAAAGAAACGGATATATTTGAAATATTAAGCATTTTTATGTTGAATTCGAATATCTAATTTTTTATAGATACGATTAATATTAATTTCTTTTTCTAATTCCGCACCTTCATAAATAAATTGGTACAAAGCTTGGGCCAAAAACGGTCCAAACATAACACCACGCGTACCTAAACCATTTAAAACAAATAGGTTTTTATGCTCATAATGCTGACCAACTAACGGACGACGATCGCGAACGGTTGGACGTACACCAGCAAAATGATGCACAACCTCAAAATTGCAAGTAATTAGTTGCTTTAGTTCGGTAAGTAATTCTTGTTTTCCTTCTTCTGTTATTGCATCGGTTTTATCGGTCCAATTGTAGGTTGCACCAACTTTATATAAATCATTACCGATTGGCATGATAAAAATTGATGATTTTAAAATGAAATTGATTTGTAAATCGGGTGCTTTAATGATTAATAATTCACCTTTGGTGCCGTCTAAAGGTAAGTTATTAAAATACGGATTAGCGTGTAAACCAAACCCGTCTGCAAATACAATATTTTTATAGCTTTCACCTTTATAAACCACAGCATCATTTTGCACTTGCAACGCATTGTAATCAAAATGTTCTTGTTGCAAATTGGCTTGTGAAAGTAATTCGGCAGCATAAACTTCGGTTAACAATTTGGTATCTAAATATCCCGAATGTAAAACTTCACCATATCCGTAAGGTGCATAAATGCTTGGAACTTGAATTTTAATCAATTTGGTTGAAAGAAATGGAGCCATTTTGGGTTTATCTGCAGCAATAAACCAATTATTTTGTTCTTCAATCGAGGCGAATTTACGATATACCGGCATCGGGTTTAAAAATTCAACTTTTAAACGCTTTTGAATAGCAGTATAAAGCGGCATAGCAGCATTCAATTGTTCTTGCGCTTTCCAAACTTCTGAATAGCGTTTTAAAACTACCGGATTGTACATACCGCCAGCAATTACAGACGAATTAAAGGATTGGTCTGAAATTACGGTAAATGATTTGTTATGGGCACGTAAGGTTTCGGAAAACGAAATGCCTGCTAACCCTAAACCAACAATTAAAAAATCTTTCATGATGCAAAAATAAAAAACTCCTGCCATAAAGCAGGAGTTTTAATTTATATTTTGAATTAAATTAATACGTCCACATATCTTGTTCGATATCGCGAATTTTCTCTTTAATTCTTTGAGATTCTAATAATTGCATTTGAGCATTTTCTATAATGTACTCATCAATTGCTCGGTCACCATAAACGTTTTCTTCTTTGTAAATAACAGATCCGAAACGACGGCCTGTAAATAAATTATCGAACGAGAAAGGCACAGATGAATTGCGGTTGTTAAATGCATAATGCTCATGTAGTAAATCACGAACAGATGGATAAAAAACCCAAAAAAGTTCGGTTGTTGCATCTTCCATACCACGTGCTTTAGATAAAGCATCAACAGCTACTGGTGCAATTCCTAAAACACGGAATTTCATTTCAGCTTGCATGGCATCAAAAAACCAATAACCTACTAATTTGTATTGTACCACATCGGCAGGTGTTACTTCAGAATTAACAAAATGCCATTCTTCTAAAATTCCTTGTGCTTTTAACTCTTCTTCAGAACGTCCGTTGTACATGTTTACAATTTCGTTTCCTTCGTTAGTTAATTCAGAAAAGGTAAAAGAAGACAAAATTTCTTCTAAAGTTTTTCGGCTTTGAAAATACGAATCAGAAAAAACTTCAGTGACTTCACCATCTTTAATTCCATCTAAAAGAACGCTAAATAAAGGTTTTCTACCACTTCCTAAATTATCTTCGATTGGGAAATAAAATGGAAAGTTGATGCGCTCATCTAAATCAATAATTTCCCAAACGCGCTTTCCGTACAATACATCACGGTCATTAATCCATGGGTAAGGTAACGGTTTGTCGTTATCTGCTTCTAATTGCGCTGCTGTTTTTTCCCCAATTTCTTCAGGAATCTTCGCATTCAACAAGTTAGATTGCGCAAATGTTGCGGTTGAAGAAAATATGATTGAAGAAAATAGTAATAAAAATCTTTTTTGCATTTTGTTCTAATTTTAAATTAGTTAACCTCCCAAATAAAAGGAGATGATCCAGGCATTCTATAGCCAGGAGCTCCGTCTAAAGTAGTTTTTACGTTGTTAATCGTAATTTTATCACCTTTTTGAGCTGTAGCAATTGCTTTTTTAGCTTGATCGGTCATTCTATCACCATTTACAACAATTGCAGGTTGCCCTGGTACAAATAATTCAAATCCGGTAACTTTTGTATTCACATCGTAAACGAAATCTGGGAATGCAACTTGTACTGGTGAATTTGCTAAATCTGCTTTACTTCCTTTTGCTGAGTTAACAGAACCACGAACTTTTGCAACCGGAGCAGGAATACCACGAACATTAAATGTTTTTTGGTCAGTAACTTTAGTTCCGTCAGGTAAAACAGCGGTAACATTTACAGTTGCTTGGTTACCTTGAATAGTTGTTACATCCCAAACGTATCCGTTTCCAGATTTTGATAATCCTGGAGCCGATGCTGTAACTTTATCGTTAGAAACGCCAGCAAAAGAAATAGTCATTGGGTTTTGTACCCCACGGTAAACCGTGTTCATTTTATCTGCAGAAATGTTTGCACTGTTTGGTTTTGGAACAACAACATAATTTCCGTTGATTGGAATATTAATTGCTTTTCCGTCTTCCATAAATGTAAATTGTCCGCCAATTTTATGATCTCCTACATTACCTGCAGCAAATTTAAAAATAGCTTCACCTTTATCAATTTTAACTTTGTTACCGTTTACTACAACGCTTGTTGGTACAGTAGATTCGTCATAACGACCTAAAACCACACGTCCTGTAACTGGTTCACCAGCAAAAAAAGCTGATTTATCCATAATTACAATAGCTTGGTAGTTTGTCATAGAAGCTGCTGCAGCTGCTGTGTTACCCATAAATGCTGAAAAAGCATCTTGTTCAATTTTTCTAACATCATTCTCCATTGCAGAGATTTTTGTTAAAGATGCAATTGATGGGAAACCTTTGTAGTGGTAATCTAAATATTTTTTTGTAATTCCTTCGCCATCTTTAACGTCAGAAATATCAAATTTAGAATCTACTTCTTGTAAAACAGTAGCTAGCTTTTTATCGTCGCCAATTGCTTTGCGCATCCCTGCTTTATAAGCTTCTATAGCATTAATAAAAGCTTGCCCTTTTTCAGAATATCCGTCACCTGAAAACCAAGTTTCGTCTAAACCTGCACCTTTATCCATAGTTTCGTAAGGTAATTTTCCGTTTTCAGGAACAATTCCGTTAGAATCTAAAATTAAGGTTTTAGTAGCTTCTAATTCAGTATAAAACTTATCAGAAACGGCTTTAATTTCTTTTGCTTTATCGTAAGGTATTTTATATTGTGCAGGATTTTCGTCTGCTTTTGCAGCTAAGGCTGCAAATAAATTTTTGTTGTTTGCTGTTGCAGTTGTATTGGCTGCTTCGAATTTTTCATTCATTAACCCGAATGCTGACAATACTTCTTTGGACATATTTAATGCCATCATTGCGATGAAAACCAGATACATCAGGTTAATCATCTTTTGTCTAGGTGTTTGCTTACCGCTTGCCATTTAAATATAAGTTAAATTAATAAGTACTGATAGTTAATATTAACTAACTTTTATTTGTTTGTCATAGCAGATAACATGCCTCCGTAAACGTTGTTTAAGCTTGTTAAATTTGCTGTTAAGTTTTGCATTTGATCTTTTAATAAAAGATTGTTTGCTGCAACTTCTTTATTAATTTCTGCGTTTTTAGATGCGCTTTCTAATTGTGTTTTGTATAATCCGTTTAATGCTTCTAATTGTGAAGCAGCTAACGTCATTTCTTCAGCGTACTTTTTAGTTGAGGCAACAGAATCTACTGTTGGAGCAATTGCTTTAGCAGCACCTTCAAAATTTTTGATACTGCTTCCTAATGAGTTCATTAAGTCAGCATCAATTTTAGCTTCACGTAATAAATTATCTAATTTTTCAGAAAGCAATCCTTGGTCTTGACCATTTCCTGCAAAACCATTTCCGCGGTTTACTGGTTCTCCACCAACTAATTCTGGATATGCTTTTGTCCAATCTAATTCTTCTTCATGGTCGAAAGCAGATAAAGCGAAAATTGCAGCTTCAACTACTAAACCTATAATTAACATTGGAGATGCATACGGCCAATGCATTAATTTGAATAATGCTCCAATAATTACAACTGCTGCTCCCATTCCGTAAGCAAAGTTCATCACTCTTTTAGGTAATAATCCCATAATAATAATTTAAGTGTTATATACTATTTAAATTTAAAGTTCAATTATCTAGGTGCGTTACCTGTAGTTTGCGTTCCCATGTAATCTTGCACAGTACGGAAACCAATGTAACTGCGTGATGTATCTGCATATTCCCAGTAGCGTGTTCCCACTTGTAAGTAATATGCAACGTCTTTCCAAGAACCACCACGTACCACTTTACGACGGTTAGTTGGGTCAGAAACATCCGGATTCATTGTTGAGCTGAATTCAAATGAGTTATGTTGGTACGATGAATGAGTCCATTCTGCAACGTTACCAGACATGTTATATAGGTTATAACCATTTGGATCGAATGATTTTGCTTCTACCGTATAAAGAGCTCCGTCTGCAGAATAATCTCCACGCATTGGTTTAAAGTTTGCTAAATAGCAACCTCTATCATCAATGGTATAAGGACCACCCCATGGGTACGTTGCACCTTCTAAACCACCACGAGCGGCAAATTCCCACTCAGCTTCTAATGGTAATCGGAATGAGTTTACAAAATCTCTACCTTTTTGTTTTTTAATGTAAGCATTTTTATACATGGTTCTCCAAGAACAAAAAGCTTTTGCTTGGTACCAGTTCACACCAACTACTGGATAATCACCATAAGCTTGGTGCCAGAAATAATCATTATGCATTGGCTCGTTGTATGAGTATGCAAAATCTTTAATCCAAACAGTTGTATCTGGATAAATGTTTTGAATTTCTGTTTTTACGTATTGGCTACGTTTAGATCTGGAATTGTTAGTTGACTTATCTTTAGCTGCTTTATCGATATCCATTTGCGTATAACGATAATTAAGCTTAGAAACGTCAATTGTTTTTAATCCGTTGTAAGATTCACTTTCTGGTAAATACATGGTATCCATAACTTCAACATAATGTTCGTCTGGATATTTTTGAGGATCTTGGTGAAGTTTAATTTTTTTATTTAAACGACGTCCCGCAAATTCATCATCAGAAATACTGTAATAGTTTTCATACATATACTTATCGTATGGTGACATTTTAGATTCGTCAACATTAGTAAATGCATAATCAGCTATTGAAGGTTCGGAACCGCGACCTTCGGTTGCAGTTAATCCCATTTCTTCAGCTTTTATTGCAAGTTTAGTACGAATAATAGAATCCTTTACCCAATTTACAAATTGGCGATACTCACTATTGGTAATTTCAGTTTCATCCATATAAAAAGAACGAACTGTAACTGTTTTGGTTGGCGCATCTGTAACACCTAGAAAATCATCATCTGATTTCCCCATTATAAATGCTCCACCTGGCACTAATGTCATTCCATACGGCTTTTCTGGATGCCATTTTTTTCCCTTTGCTCCTACAAGTTCTCCTCTGTCGCTTTTGCTACAGCTTCCTAAAAACAATGAAAAAAGTGCTGATAACACAATGAACTTCTTCATATAAATTTGGGTTAATTATATACTACTTTTAACAGGTGTAAACCTATTTATATTTTTTAAAATAAACAATGATAACGTTAAAAAAAAGAAAATAAAAAATTATGCTCTTTTAAAGAGCTACAACAAGCTTTTTTTTAACAACTTCCACCATCTTTCTGGTATTTCACCAGCACGGGCATTTTCGTAATCTTCTGCAGCGCAAGGAATAACGAGTTGTCCTGCGTTTGTGCTTGCGTCACTATTCATTTCTATCCACCAACGGTTTGTTATGATGCTGTTGTAAAAAACCAACTCTATATCTCTTAACGGAACGATAAATTTCTTAAAATTTATATCGTCTACACTAACTCGTTCGTATACACGATATTGTAAACCTTCTATGAAATACCAAATTATCTGGCTGATCAGCACAGCTTCGGATTTTGAACCTTGTTGATTAAACACACCAAAGCATGATACAGACTCACTAATTCCAGCATAACGAGCTAAAGTACAAATTTCTTTTCCATCAAATCCGTTAGGAACAAATTCTGAAAAATTTCCGGAACTTGCGCTTTTTACCGAAAGCATATCAATAGAAACTAAATTTGCTTCTCGAATAATAGGCTCAGCTAAATGTAACTTTGCCGTTATTTCGCCCAATCTAAAAGCATCAAAACTTAATGACTCAACAAAATTAATTTCGTCTTGTGCATTTAAAAACGTCTGATAACCAATGTTTGCATAATTATATAAATTACTTGGCTCCTCAAGAATCATTTGTGTGACATATGAATCTGCTGGAGATTTATACAAACCTTTAAAATCTAACTTCGCATCAATTGCCACATAATTAACTAATGTTTTTTCCGGATCGAATGCGCGATATAAAGGATAAACATGATCTTGCGAACCGCCTAAAATAATAGGCACTATGTTTTTATGCAACAACGCCGTCACTGCTTTTTGTAAAACATAGTAAGTATCGCTAACATTTTCACCAACAGGCACATCTCCTAAATCGGCAATATTACTGTCCCAGTTACCGGGAAATAAGTTATAAAACGCTAATCGTATATGATTAATTGTATATTCTTGACTTTTTTTTTGTAATCCCCTGGCATCCATCACTCCTACAATAGCAATTTTAACATTACTTAAGTCGGGAAAGTTATTTTTTGAATGTTTTAAAACGCTTCTTCCCAAAGCTAATTCAGGGAGCATTTCAATTTGATGAAGTATTTCTTCATCAATCGGATTTAAAAAACTAAAAGCCATAAATATAAAATTTTAGGTTATTATTTTTTGGGTGCCGCTTTTTTAGCTGTTGTTTTAGTTGTTGCCTTTTTTGCCGTAGTTGTTTTAGCTTTGGTTGCTGTTGTTTTTTTAGCAGCCGTTTTCTTTTCGGGCGTTTTTTTAGCAATCATTTCTTTTACCTCATCTAAGGTTAATTGTACTGCATCAACATCTTTAGACAATTCGATTTTAACTTTACCACTAATAATAGTTGAACGTCCCCAACGTGCTTTTTCGACACGAATACCTTCGTCTTCCCAATTGTGAATTACTTTATCGATTTCTTTTTGAATTTTATCTTCAATCAATTCTACAATATCTGCTTGAGATAGGTTATCAAAATCATATTTTTTATTCACGTTAATAAACATGCCGTTCCATTTTAAGAATGGACCGAAACGCCCTACGCCTTTTTGCACATCCATACCTTTAAAGGTTGCAATTGGTGCATCAGCTTTTTGTTTTTCTTTAATAATTTCGATAGCCATAGCTAACGAAACATCAACCGGATCCATGCCTTTTGGCAAAGAAATAAATTGAGACCCGAATTTAACGTAAGGACCAAATCGGCCATTATTTACTTCAACTTCTTCACTTTCAAATTCGCCTAGTTTTTTTGGTAATTCAAAAAGTTTTAAAGCTTCTTCTAATGTAATGCTTGCTATGTTTTGATCTGAACGTAAACTTGCAAATTTACGTTCTTCATCTTCACGTTCTCCAATTTGAGCCATTGGACCAAATTTACCTAAACGAACAGATACAGGTTTTCCGGATTGCGGATCAACACCTAAGGTACGTTCACCCGATTCGCGTTCTGCATTATCCATAACATCGTTCACTTTTGGGTGAAAATGCGAATAGAATTGATGCATCATATTGGTCCAGTTTTCTTTACCTTCAGCAATCTCATCAAAATCCTGCTCTACCTTTGCGGTAAAGTTGTAATCTAAAATGGTATCGAAATTTTTAACCAAGAAATCGTTTACGATAACACCAATATCGGTTGGTACTAATTTACCTTTATCCGAGCCTGTATTTTCTGTTAATTGCTTGGTTGCAATGGTATTATTTTTAAGAATTAGTTGGTTGTACTGACGTTCACTACCTTCAAACGTTCCTTTTTCAACATAATTACGGTTAATAATTGTTGTAATGGTTGGTGCGTAGGTTGACGGACGTCCGATACCTAATTCTTCTAATTTTTTAACTAAAGCAGCTTCTGAATAACGTGCTGGCGGACGAGAAAAACGTTGGGTTGCTGCAATGTAATTTGCTGATAACGGTTCGTTAACTTTTAAGCTTGGTAACATACCTTCTTCTTGCTCTTCTTCGTCATCGTGCCCTTCTAAATACACACGTAAAAAGCCATCAAACTTAATCATTTCACCAGTTGCTGTAAAAAGATCGCTGTGGTTATTTGCTTCAACCTTTAAATTGGTACGTTCTAACTGCGCGTCGCTCATTTGCGAAGCTAAAGTACGTTTCCAAATTAAATCGTATACACGTGCCTGATCACGATCAATAGCTACCGAATGCTTACTCATATCGGTTGGACGAATGGCTTCGTGGGCTTCTTGAGCGCCTTTAGATTTGGTTGCAAAATTGCGAGGTTTAGAAAATTCTTTACCGTATGAACGAATAATTTCGGCTTGAGCAGCGCTCATTGCTTCATTAGATAAGTTCACGCTATCGGTTCTCATATAAGTAATTAACCCTGCTTCATATAAACGTTGAGCTAACATCATGGTTACCCCAACAGGTAATCCTAATTTACGAGCAGCTTCTTGTTGTAAGGTAGAAGTTGTAAATGGTGCTGCTGGCGATTTTTTTGCGGGTTTGGTTTCGATGTCTGAAACCTTATAAGTAGACCCTACATTTGCTTGTAAAAAAGCTTCAGCTTCTTGTTGCGTAGCAAATGATTTAGGTAATTTTGCTTTAAAAGATTTTCCGTTTTCAGTTTTAAATTCTGCAGAAATATTATAGGTTGCAACCGAATTAAAGTCTTGTATTTCGCGTTCGCGTTCAACAATTAAACGTACCGAAACCGATTGTACACGTCCGGCAGATAATCCGCGTTTAACTTTGCGCCATAAAACCGGCGAAAGTTCGTAGCCCACCAAACGGTCTAATACACGGCGTGCTTGTTGTGCATTAACTAAATTATAATCAATATCACGAGGATTTTCTATCGCTTTTAAAATTGCATTTTTAGTAATTTCGTGAAATACAATGCGTTTTCTTTTTTCAGGTTTAATATTTAATTCTTCGGCCAGGTGCCAAGCAATAGCTTCACCTTCGCGGTCCTCATCGGATGCTAACCAAACCATTTCGGCATCTTTAGCTAACTGTTTAAGTTTTTTAACCAATGCTTTTTTATCTGCGGAAACTTCGTACGTAGGTTTAAAATTATTTTCTATATCTACGCCCATTTCGTTAGCAGGAATATCAGCAATATGACCAAAACTGGATTCGACCTTAAAATCGCTACCCAGAAACTTTTCTATCGTTTTTGCCTTAGCAGGAGACTCAACAATCACTAAATTTTTTGCCATTTATATCAAATTTTATTGAACAAAAGTATAGGTTTTTTTTTAATAATAAGCCAAGGTTAAAAAAGTTTGCTTTTTTACTTACTCAATCTACATCCCTTAAAAATTAGTTAATTGGTTTATTACGACACATTTATAAGACGAAAAAATGTACTTTTAAGGTACTAATCGCCTATATTAAATATTTGTAAAACGTATGAAACTAAATTTTTTATTTAAATCAGCTTTACTTTTTACAGCTTTAATAAGCTTTACAGCCTGTTCTAGCACTAAAAGTTCGGTTAAAAACAACACGCCAAAACAAACAGCTACCAAGCACAAAACTAAAAACAAATCAAAATCGTATAAAAAAAATGTGATTGCGAGCTATTATCACGATAAATTTAATGGAAGAACCACAGCTAGCGGAGAAAAATTTAACAACAACAAATTAACCGCAGCACATAAAACTTTACCTTTTGGTACTATTGTAAAGGTTACCAACACAGCTAACAATCAATCTGTAATTGTGAAAGTTAATGACCGAGGCCCGTTTACTAAAGGACGAGAAATAGATTTATCAAAAAAAGCATTTTTTGATATCAGCGAAAATAAAAAAAACGGATTATTACATGTTAACATAGAAATTTTAGACTGATAAAAAGAAAAAAAAACATTTAAAAATCAGTTGTACAAATCTAATCTGTTTTTAATGCAAAAAACCGCGCTGACAGTTTGTCACATAACCGAAATAAATTCTATCTTTGCAAACTGAATAATACACTTTTAAGTGATTTATGGAAAAAGTAATTGACGAAAACAAACAAGGTACAAGCCTTGAATTAGAACAGAAGGAAAGCAACACCAAAAAACTTTTTATAGAAAGTTACGGTTGCCAAATGAATTTTTCGGACTCTGAAATTGTAGCATCTATTTTAGCAAACGAAGGATATAATACAACGCAAAACTTGGAAGAAGCAGATTTGGTGTTAGTAAACACCTGCTCTATTCGCGATAAGGCTGAACAAACCGTTCGTAAACGTTTAGAACAATATAACCGAGTTAAAAAGCACAACCCAGGAATGAAGGTTGGGGTTTTAGGTTGTATGGCAGAACGTTTAAAAAGTAAGTTTTTAGAAGAGGAAAAAATTGTAGACATGGTGGTTGGTCCAGATGCTTACAAAGATATTCCGAACTTATTAAAAGATGTTGACGAAGGGCGTGAAGCTATAAACGTAATTCTTTCTAAAGAAGAAACGTATGGAGATATTGCTCCAGTACGTTTAAACTCAAACGGAGTTACCGCATTTGTTTCAATCACACGTGGTTGTGACAATATGTGTACATTCTGTGTGGTTCCTTTTACACGTGGTAGAGAGCGCTCGCGCGAACCACAAAGTATTATGTCAGAAATTGCTGATTTATGGGAACGCGGCTTTAAAGAAATTACTTTATTAGGCCAAAACGTAGATTCATACCTGTGGTACGGTGGTGGGTTAAAAAAGGATTTTGTAAAAGCAACTGAAATGGAAAAAGCAACAGCTGTTGATTTTGCTCAGTTGTTAGATATGGTTGCTACTGCATACCCAAAAATGCGTTTTAGATTTTCAACTTCTAATCCGCAAGATATGCACGAAGAAGTAATTCATGTTATGGCAAAACACCACAACATTTGTAAATACATTCACTTACCGGTTCAATCAGGTTCTACACGTATTTTAAAAGAAATGAACCGTCAACATACTCGTGAAGAATATATGGCTTTGGTAGATAAAATTTATGCTATCATTCCAGAAATTTCGTTATCACAAGATATGATTGCAGGTTTCCCAACAGAAACCGAACAAGATCATCAAGATACGTTATCTTTAATGGAATACGCAAATTACGATTTCGGATTTATGTTTGCTTATTCAGAACGTCCAGGAACCATGGCTTCGCGTAAAATGGAAGATGATGTGCCGGAAGAAGTTAAAAAACGTAGATTACAAGAAATTGTTGATTTACAACGTGCAATTGGTTTAAAACGCACGCAACGCTTTTTAGGACAAACCGTTGAAGTTTTAATTGAAAAAGATTCTAAACGATCAGAAACGCAATGGTCTGGTAGAAACTCACAAAATACAGTAGTTGTGTTTGAAAAACAAAATTACAAAGTAGGTGATTTTGTTTTGGTTAAAATTACAGATTGTACCTCAGCAACATTAATTGGTGAAGCTGTAGGTTATTCAGAAATGCAAAGCTAATTAAAAACAAAGCCACATTTAAATTTATATATGGAAAGCGTTCAAGCTATAAAACAACGATTCGAAATTATTGGTAACGACCCCAAGTTAAATAGAGCACTTGAAAAAGCCATTCAAGTTGCCCCTACTGACATTTCGGTACTAGTAACCGGAGAAAGTGGAGTTGGTAAAGAAAGCATTCCTAAAATTATACATGCACTATCTCACAGAAAACACGGCAAATATATTGCCGTGAACTGTGGTGCAATTCCAGAAGGAACCATTGATTCTGAATTATTCGGACACGAAAAAGGCGCATTTACCGGAGCAACCACAACCCGCGAAGGTTATTTTGAAGTTGCCGATGGCGGAACCATTTTTTTAGATGAAGTTGGTGAATTACCTTTAACCACCCAAGTTCGCTTACTTCGCGTACTTGAAAATGGTGAATTTATAAAAGTAGGTTCGTCACAAGTACAAAAAACCAACGTACGCATTGTAGCCGCAACCAACGTAAAAATGCACGAAGCTATTGAAAAAGGTAAGTTTCGTGAAGATTTGTACTACCGTTTATCAACCGTAGAAATATTTTTACCTCCATTACGCGAACGTCATGGCGATATTCATTTGTTATTCCGCAAATTCGCATCAGATTTTGCAAACAAATACAAAATGCCTCCTATTCGTTTAGACGAAAATGCAGTAAATTATTTAACCAATTACCGTTGGAGCGGTAACATTAGGCAACTACGCAATTTTGCCGAGCAAATTTCTATTTTAGAAACCAAACGCGAGGTAAATTTAGAAACCATAAAACATTATCTACCCATGCAAGGTAAAAACTTACCAAGCGTGATAGAACATAAAAAAGCAGATTCTGATTTTAGCAGCGAGCGCGAAATATTATACAAAGTGCTTTTTGACATGAAAGCCGATTTAAACGATTTAAAAAA
The DNA here is from genome assembly GCF_025919725.1 of Flavobacterium agricola. Taxonomy (NCBI): domain Bacteria; kingdom Pseudomonadati; phylum Bacteroidota; class Flavobacteriia; order Flavobacteriales; family Flavobacteriaceae; genus Flavobacterium; species Flavobacterium agricola. The sequence goes on from NZ_CP081495.1 coordinate 1,738,311, forward strand.
ATTAACGTTAGAATTGATGCAAAACAACAATTCTAAAAACGTGCAAGAAAATAACAAATCGTTAATTCAGCGTATTTACGGTCAAGAAAATAACATAGACAATGTAGTACCAACGCACGAACGCAATAAAGAAGAAAGTTTTGCTGCCATACCAATTGTACCACAAAACAACAAAGCAACTACGCCAGAAATTATAAACAATTATAATTTAGACGAAGATGAAGACTATTTGTTAGCAGAAACCGTTGATGAAGAAGATTCTTTACGTTTAGACGAAAAAGAAATCGAACTAATAAAAAAAGCTTTAGAACGCAACAACGGCAAACGCAAAGCAGCAGCAGAAGAATTAGGTATTTCTGAACGAACCTTATATCGAAAAATTAAACAATTCGATTTATAGCATGAAAAAATTATACAAAATAATATTACCAAGCCTTTTATTAGTACTTTTATCAGGCTGTGGTATTTATAGCTTTACTGGTGCAGGGCCAATTAACGCAAAATCTTTTCAGGTAAATTATTTTTTAAATAATGCGTTATTGGTAGAGCCAGGTATTGACAGAAAATTTACAGTTGCCTTGCAAGATTTAATTCAGAACCAAACCAATTTGGTATTAACAAATGCCGATGGCGAATTGGTTTATGAAGGTGAGATTGTAGATTATCGTATTACCCCAATGGCAGCAACAGCCAATCAGTTTGCAGCTCAAAACCGTTTAACTATTAGCGTTAACGTACGTTTTATGAGTAAAAATGATCCGGAAGATGATTTTGAAAAACGTTTTTCTCATTTTTACGATTACTCAGGCGATGCTATTTTAACGGGAGCACAATTAAATACAGCGGTTGACGAAATTTTTGAACGTATTACACAAGATGTTTTTACAGCATCTTTAGCTAAATGGTAAACAAGATTGACGAAAAATGATTTAACATATTTATTGGCGCATCCGCATCAAATTACCCCGGAGCAAACAACCGAGTTAGAAAAGGTTTTGCAAAACTTTCCTTTTTTTCAATCGGTGCGTGTGCTTTACCTAAAAGGTTTGTTTAATCAAAACAATTTTAATTACAATAAAGAGTTAAAAATAACGGCAGCTTATACAACCAATCGTACGTTGTTGTTTCATTTTATTACTTCAAATTTTTTACAAAATATTTCTGCCGAATCTGTTTCAGAAAACAAAGAAAATAATACATTTGTTACCGAAACAAAAATTGAAACAATTGCTCCAGTAATTCCTGATAGCGAACCGTTAGAGCGGTCGATTAAAAAATTAATTAATCAGGTCGACAACCACGCAAATTCGTTTATTATTAATTGGGGGGAAGAAGTTGAAAAGGTAGAAATTAATTCAACACCAAAAAAAATAGAACCAACATCAAATACCGATTCCGATCAGTTGGTTGCTTTTAATACCAATGAATCGCATTCGTTTTCGCAATGGTTGCAGCTTACTAAAATGAAACCCATTGAACGTGAAGATATAGAAAAGCCAAAACCAGAAGCATCTATTGAAGAAGATAGTAAAACTACTAAATTTGAGCTGATTGATAAATTTATTGAAGCAAATCCGAAAATAGGAACAGTAAAGCAAGCTATTGCACCGGTTAACGTTGAAAAATCGAATCAGGAAAATTCAAGGTTAATGACCGAAACATTAGCAAAAATATATTTAGATCAAAAAAAATATCAAAAAGCAATACAAGCTTATGAGATTTTAATTTTGAAATATCCAGAAAAAAGTAGTTTATTTGCAGAACGAATTACCGAAATAAAAAAAATTCAGAACAACAATAATTAAAAAACAACCAATATGTTTACACTTTTTTTAGTACTTATTACTATTGTGTGCTTATTATTAATCGTAGTTATAATGGTACAAAATCCTAAAGGTGGAGGTTTATCTTCAGCAATTGGAGGAACACAAATGTTAGGAGGCGTTCAGAAAACTTCAGACTTTTTAGACAGAAGTACATGGACATTAGGGTGCCTATTAATGGCTTTAATCTTATTATCTTCTATCAGCTTTACATCAGCTTACGGAGATACAGGATCTATTTTAATAGATAACACTGTGGTACCAGCATCTTTACCAGAAGCTCCACAAACTATTACCAACGAAGTTCCGGCAGAAACTCCAGCAGAATAATTAAGTATTTACATACATCAATATAGAATGTCAGTTTTGTGAAAAACTGACATTTTTTTATGCAAAATTGTCAGCAAAAATGAATTGGCACACTTTCTGAATTATATTTTAGTGTAATTTTAATTATAATAAAACAAATTAAATATGGCATTAAACATTAAACCATTAGCAGATCGCGTAATCGTTGAACCGGCTGCAGCTGAAACACAAACAGCATCTGGAATCATCATCCCTGATACAGCTAAAGAAAAACCACAAAAAGGAATTGTTGTTGCTGTAGGAAATGGGAAAAAAGACGAACCTTTAACTGTAAAAGTTGGTGATACCGTTTTATATGGTAAATACGCAGGTACCGATTTAAAGTTTGAAGGAAAAGATTATTTAATTATGCGTGAAGATGATATTTTAGCAATCATCTAATTGAGAAAAAAGAATTAAAGTAACATTTAACTAAACTCAAAAAAATTAAACAAAATTAAAATGGCAAAAGATATAAAATTTGATACAGACGCTCGCGAAGGTTTAAAACGCGGTGTTGATGCATTAGCTAATGCAGTAAAAGTAACCTTAGGTCCAAAAGGTAGAAACGTTATTATTTCTAAATCTTTCGGTGCTCCTCACGTAACTAAAGATGGTGTTTCAGTAGCGAAAGAAGTTGAGCTAGTTGATACGTTAGAAAACATGGGCGCACAAATGGTTAAAGAAGTTGCGTCTAAAACCAACGATTTAGCTGGTGACGGAACAACAACTGCAACTGTTTTAGCACAAGCAATTGTTAAAGAAGGTTTAAAAAACGTTGCTGCCGGAGCAAATCCGATGGATTTAAAACGCGGTATTGATAAAGCAGTTGAAGCTATTGTAGCTGATTTAGCAACACAAGCGCAAGAAGTTGGTTCTACTACAGAAAAAATTAAACAAATCGCATCTATTTCTGCTAACAACGACGAGGTTATCGGTGAATTAATCGCTGAAGCTTTTGGTAAAGTAGGTAAAGAAGGTGTTATTACGGTTGAAGAAGCTAAAGGAACAGATACATACGTTGATGTTGTTGAAGGTATGCAATTTGACCGCGGATATTTATCACCATATTTCGTTACAAATCCTGAAAAAATGGAAACGGAATTTGATAACCCATACATTTTATTATACGACAAAAAAATATCTTCTTTAAAAGAATTATTACCTGTTTTAGAGCCGGTAGCGCAATCAGGTAAAGCTTTATTGATTATTGCTGAAGATGTAGATGGCGAAGCTTTATCTACCTTAGTAGTAAACAAATTACGCGGTGCTTTAAAAATTGCTGCGGTAAAAGCGCCAGGTTTTGGTGATAGAAGAAAAGCAATGTTAGAAGATATTGCTATTTTAACAGGTGGAGTTGTTATTGCTGAAGAAAGCGGTTATACATTAGAAAATGCAACTTTAGAAATGTTAGGAACTGCAGAAAGAGTTTCTATTGATAAAGATAACACAACTATTGTAAACGGTGCTGGTGATTCTGAAATGATTAAAAACAGAGTGAACCAAATTAAAGCGCAAATGGAAACTACAACGTCTGATTACGACCGCGAAAAGTTACAAGAGCGTTTAGCTAAATTAGCTGGTGGTGTTGCTGTTTTATACGTAGGTGCAGCTTCTGAAGTTGAAATGAAAGAGAAAAAAGACCGTGTAGATGATGCATTACATGCAACACGTGCAGCAGTTGAAGAAGGAATTGTTGCTGGTGGTGGTGTAGCTTTATTACGTGCTAAAAATGTTTTAGCAAACGTAAGTGCGCTTAATGCTGACGAAAAAACCGGTATTCAAATCGTAGCGCGTGCTATTGAAGCACCTTTACGTACCATAGTAGAAAACGCAGGTTTAGAAGGTTCTGTAATTGTTGCTAAAGTAAACGAAGGTTCTGGTAACTTTGGATACAACGCAAAATCTGACGAATATGTAGATATGTTAGCAGCTGGTATTATCGATCCTAAAAAAGTAACTCGTGTAGCTTTAGAAAATGCTGCGTCAGTTTCTGGAATGATTTTAACTACAGAATGTGCTTTAGTTGATATTAAAGATGAAGGAGCAAGCCAAATGCCAATGGGCGGAGGTATGCCTGGAATGATGTAATATTTTATTTACAAACAAAAAAAGCCAACTCGTACGAGCTGGCTTTTTTTGTTATATATTAATTAGTTAAACCGATTGTGGTTCATTTTTTTTACCAATAAAATAACCAACTACAAAACCAATAAGCGATGGCAATACCCAACCCAAACCAAAATCAAATAACGGAATCTGATTTAAAAATGCATCAAAACTTGGGGTTACAACATTATTCATTTCATAAATTAGCTTAATAACCATTAATAAAGCAATAATACTGGTAGCTAAAATTGCACCAACATACGCTTGTTTTACTTTTACAAATCCGCCAAAAAATAAAGCGTATAATATTAAAGTAATCGTTATTGGATAAACAAATGCCAACGGCGGGTAAGCAAAGTTAATAATCGCATCAACCCCATAAATAGATAAAAATAAAGACACCAAAGCACAAATAATAACAAAAGCTTCGTATTTAATTTTTCCGTTGGTTAAATCGCTAAAAAATAAACCTGCAGCTGTAGTTAACGCAATTGCTGTGGTTAAACAAGCAAATCCCATAGCTAAAGCTATTGCAATTAAACCATATTCTCCTAGAATGTTTGCTGCAATAGTAATCAACAATTCAGAGCGAGAAATACCGGTATCATAAATACCTGAAGATGCACCCAAATATATTAAACCACCATAAACAAATAATAAGCTTAAAACTGAAATTACACCTGAAATAATAACAACTTGTGTTTTGCTTTTATTATCGGTATAACCTTTAGCTTTTGTTGCTTTAATAATAATTCCAGCAAAAATAACAGAAGCCAAAACATCTAAAGTTTGGTATCCTTCTGTAAACGCATATGAAAAGGCATTAATCATGTTTAACTCTGTTTGCTCTGTAGCCGATTGCGGATTAATAACGCCAGCAAAAATTAACAAAGCCAACAACACCAACAATATTGGGGTTAATACGTTACCAATTACGTCAACAATTTTTGATGGACGAATAGATAGTGCTATCGTAATAATAAAAAACAGCAAACAAGGAATAAAAGCACCAACTGAAGGAAAAAAAGTACTAACTCCAACCTCGTACGTTACAGCTGCTGTTCTTGGAATTGCAATTAACGGTCCAATGCAAATCATAATAATCGTACCAATAATTGTACTTAATTTACTGCTAATTATTGCCCCCAAATCATTAAATGAATCTCCAAATTTAATTACTGCTAAAATACCTGTAAACGGTAATAAAATACCAGATAAGCCAAAAGCTAAAATTGCTATTAAAAATTCGTTACCTACTTTAACGCCAATATGCGGAGGTAATAATAAATTACCGGCACCAAAAAACATGGCAAATAAAGCAAAGCCAATAGTTAAGGTGTGTGTGAATTTTTTATTATTCATCTTGTAATGTGAAATGTTTGTTAAGTTATTTCAAATATAAGATTATCATATAAATAAAAAACCCTCAAGTAAAAAACTTGAGGGCTTATTTAAAATTTTAACATATTAAGCACGTTTAAATGCAATTTTTTCTCCAACTTTTAGCTTATTAGATTTTGCTAAAACGCCGCACATATGAAATAACATTCTAGCGCCAACGTTTCCGTCCCAATCATCAGATTCTCCTGGAGCAACTTCAACCAAATCAAATCCAATAATTTGCTTATTTGTAGCTGCTAAACGTGAAAGTAAATAAGTAGCTTGTTCAAATGAAAAACCACCTGGTACTGGAGTTCCTGTATTTGGACAATACCACGGGAACATGCCATCAATATCAAATGAAATAGCAACTTTTTCTGGTAACGCAGCAATTATTGTATCACATTGTTGTTGCCAAGTTACGCCTTCAAAAGTTTCTTGTTTTAAATCCATATCAGTATGCACAATAACACGGTCTTTTTGAGCAACGTCAACTTCTTGCTCACAAAAATCACGAATACCAACTTGAACAATTTTTGATATTTGAGGAATTTGTAAAGCATTATACATAATTGATGCATGCGAATAGGTAAATCCTTCGTAAGCAATACGTAAATCCATGTGTGCATCTAAATGCAAAATGCCAAAAGAATCGTGTTTTGTAGCTAAAGCTTGGTAATATCCTAACGGAGTAGAATGATCACCTCCTAAGAGTGCTACCAACTTTCCTTGATCCATCCAATGTAAAATACGCGCTTTTACTTCGTCGTTCATGGTTGCACAAGCACGATTAATTTTATCTAAATCTGCTTGCAAAGCAGGAAACGTTTCTACAGCTTCACCGTTTTCTAAAGCTTCAATAATAGGTTGAGCTAAGCTTTTATATTTTTCAGAATTTTCAGCCCAATGTTCTGGCGCTTGATCCATATAAATACCTAATTTCCATAATTCTGGAAATTCTTGGTGATTTAAATCAACCTGAAAAGACGCATCCATAATAGCATCTGGTCCTTCAGATGCTCCTGCGCCGTAGCTAACGGTAACTTCCCAAGGAACCGGAACAATAACAATATCACTTTCTTCAGCTGTAAACGGTAATCCGTAAACCGTTGCATCTGCTAATCCTGGTTGAGAAGGATCAAAATTCTATTTTTTTTTGTTTTGTTGACATTTTATCAATCTAAATTATACTGCAAATTTAAATATTTTTTTAAACTAAACCAGCCTTTAATATTTGACCAAAATTATAAATGTCTTGATACGAAGTATAAAAAGGCACGGGTGCTAAACGAATTACGTTGGGCTCACGCCAATCTACAATTACTCCGTTTTGCATCAAATAGGTAAACAATTCTTTACCTTGCCCATGCAAAAATAAAGAAATTTGAGAAGCGCGTTGTTCAGGCTCAGCTGGTGTAATTACTTCAAAATTAGCATGAACTTGCGAGGCAATATCTTGTAAAACAAAAGCTAAATAGGCAGTAATTGTATCGCGTTTAGCAATCAAAGCATCCATTCCTACTTCATTAAACATAGCAACCGAACCTAAATAAGGCGCTAACGATAAAACAGGTGGATTAGAAATTTGCCATCCTTCTGCACCTTGAATCGGATCAAAAGCTGGTTCCATTAAAAAACGGCGTTCCTTATTATGCCCCCACCAACCGGCAAAACGCGGTAGGTTAGATTTATGATGTTTTTCATGCACAAAAATTCCGGAAGCACTACCCGGCCCAGCATTCATATATTTGTAACTGCACCACGCAGCAAAATCAACTTGCCAATCGTGCAAATGCATTTTAATATTTCCGGCTGCATGCGCTAAATCCCAACCAACATAGGCACCAACTTGATGCCCAGCTTTTGTAATAGCTTGCATATCTAAAACTTGGCCGGTATAATAATTAATTCCTCCCATTAAAACCAAAGCCAACTCATTACCAACCGATTGAATGGTTTGCAAAATATCTTCAGTTCTAAAATTATGTTCGCCCGGTCTACGTTTTACCTCAACAATTGTAGTTGCCGGATCTAAACCGTGATTACGAACTTGTTCTTGAATTAAATATTGATCAGAAGGAAAGGCTTTTTCTTCGCAAATAATTTTAAATCGTTGTTTTGTTGGGCGATAAAATGAAACCAACAAAAGATTTAGATTTACAGATAAGGTATTCATTACCGTAACTTCTGACGGTTTTGCACCAACAATTTTACTTAAAGGTTCGGCAAAACGCTCCTGGTAATCCCACCAAGGTTTTGATCCGTTAAAATGACCTTCTACACCTAAATCAGCCCAATTGGTCATAACTTCATCAACATATTCTTTAGCTATTTTGGGTTGTAAGCCTAAAGAGTTTCCGGTAAAATAAATAACTTCCTCTCCGTTAACTTTCGGAAAGTTAAACTCAGCTTTATATTTAGCTAAAACATCTTGTTGGTCAAGCTGTTTGGCAAAATCTAATGTATTTTTAAATTGCATGTTCAGGTTTGTTTATTTGTTCAATGTACAAATTTTGGTAGATAAAAACCACAAAAAAAGCCAACCTATTGGTTGGCTTTTTATATGAAAATAAGTTTACTTATAAAATTAACATGGCATCACCATATGAATAGAATTTGTAACCTTCTTTAACTGCTTCATCATATGCTTTACGCATTAAATCGTGCCCCATAAATGCAGAAATCATCATCAATAAAGTAGATTTTGGCGTATGAAAGTTTGTTACCATACAATCTGCAATTGAGAAATCGTAAGGAGGGAAAATAAATTTATTTGTCCATCCGTCAAAAGCATTTAATGTACGGCTTGAAGAAACTGAACTTTCTAAAGCACGCATAGATGTTGTACCAATGGCACAAACTTTAAATTTCTTTTGTTTTGCGTTGTTTACAATATCACAAGTTTCTTGAGAAATATGTGCTTCTTCAGAATCCATTTTGTGTTTAGATAAATCTTCAACTTCAACCGGATTAAAAGTTCCTAAACCAACGTGTAAAGTAAGTTCTGCAAAATTAATACCTTTAATTTCTAAACGTTTCATTAAATGTTTAGAAAAGTGCAAACCAGCAGTTGGTGCTGCAACAGCTCCTTCTTCTTTAGCATAAATGGTTTGGTAACGCTCAGCATCTTCTTCTTCAACCGGGCGGGTGATATATTTAGGAATTGGAGTTTCTCCCAATTCAACTAATTTAGAACGAAATTCTTCGTACGAACCGTCATATAAAAAACGTAATGTACGTCCGCGAGAAGTTGTATTATCAATTACCTCAGCAACTAAAGAATCGTCTTCTCCGAAATATAATTTATTACCGATACGAATTTTACGAGCCGGATCTACTAAAACATCCCATAAGCGTTGTTCTGCATTTAATTCTCTTAACAAGAAAACTTCAATACGCGCTCCGGTTTTTTCTTTATTTCCGTATAAGCGAGCAGGAAAAACCTTGGTGTTGTTTAACACCATTACATCGCCTTCGTCAAAATATTCAATAATATCTTTAAATAATCTATGTTCAATCTCCCCGGTTTTACGGTGAATCACCATTAAACGAGATTCATCTCTGTTTTCTGCAGGATATTCTGCTAATAACTCCTCAGGTAAGTTAAAATTGAAATTAGATAACTTCATGTGTCATAGTTTAAAATGCTTGCAAATATACGACATTGAACTAGGGGTTGTCAAGTAAATCGCGATTTATATTTTTTGTTCGTCTAAAAATGTTACTTTACCAGTTTCTAAATCGTAGATAGCACCTACAATTTTAATTTGTCCTAAATCTTCCATTTCTTTTAAAATCGGACTATTTTCTCGAATTACTTTCATTGAATTTAATACGTTAAAATAGCAAACCTGATCTACAAATTCTGGATTTTTTGATGTAGTTGGTCCATCAAAATCTTTTTTTGCTTCGTCAATTGCGGGATCAATTTTTTCTAAAACAGCAGTAATATGGCCTAATTTAACCCCATCAATGCTTGATTTTATGGCTCCACAATATTCATGTCCTAAAACAACAACAACTTTAGAACCTGAAACCTTGCAGCTGTATTCTAAACTTCCTAAAATATCTTCATCTACAATATTTCCGGCAACGCGTGCTACAAAAATATCACCAATCGCTTTATTAAAAACATCTTCGACCGGTACGCGAGAATCAATACAAGATAAAACAACCGCTTCTGGATATTGCCCTAAAGCAGCTTCGCGCATGCGTTGCGTTGTATTTCTGATGGTTAACTTTTCGCTAGCAAAAGCTTCGTTACCTTGTTTTAAATCTAAAATAACTTCGTCTGGAGTTAAGCGTTCTTGCTCTTCCTTGCTTAAAACGTGATTCGGAATGATATCTTTTTTATCAACCAAAGCAACTTTACAAGAACTTACCAGTAAAGCTAAAAGGAATATGCTTAAATATTTTTTCATAAAATGAGATTTGATTTGTAAAGAAAAACCTTTACACAGTAGCAAATATTGTTGTTTATTAAAAATTTAACCTTTTTAAATCGTCCCAAAAGGCAAGGTACGATTTGGTTACCACCTCGGCTTCTAAAATTGTTATGGGCTGCTTGCAGGCCAAAGGTGCAAATGCCATGGCCATACGATGATCTTGATATGTTTTAATTGCAATTTCAGGATTTGTAGCAAATAGCTCAACATTAAAAGGTGCTAACAAAAGTGTATTTGATGTAGTTGAAATACTTGCTCCGAATTTAGATATTTCGTTTTCTAAAACCAATAAACGATCGGTTTCTTTAATTTTTAAGGTATGTAAACCTGTTAAATTACACCCCATTCCTAAAGCTAAACAAGTTACAGCAATGGTTTGTGCAATATCTGGCGCATTACGCAAATCATAAGCTACAGATTGCTTGGTTGGATGAGCAACTTTTTTTAAAGTTATCTGATTTTCAGAAAAAATGGTTTCTACCCCAAAATCTTTATAAATTTCTTGCAACACGCTATCGCCTTGCAAACTTGATTTTTTATAAGATGCTAAATGCGTAGTAAAGCCAATAGGTTGGAGTGCAACAATAGAATAAAAATACGAAGCAGAACTCCAATCGGATTCTACCGTAAATTCTTGAAGCGTTAACTTTTCACAAGGTTTTACAATAATTTTGTTTCCTGAAAAATGATTTTCGATGCCTAAATCGGTTAAAATTTGCAAGGTCATTTTTAGGTACGGGACAGAGGTAACTTCACCCAATAATTCTATTTCTAATCCATTTTCTAACTTTGGAGCAACCAACAAAAGTGCAGAAATGTACTGACTGCTAACATCAGCTTTTATTCGTACTTGGTTTAAAGTAATGTTTTTACCTACAATTTTTAAAGGCGGATAACCTTGATTTTCTAAATAGGTAATATTTGCGCCAAGTTGTTGTAACGCATCAACCAAAACGCCAATTGGACGCTCATGCATTCTAGAAGAACCTTGCATAACAACTTCTTGACCTGCAGTAGTTGCGTAAAAAGCTGTTAAAAAACGCATGGCTGTACCTGCGTGATGAATATCTTTAATTGTGGATACCGATTGTAATGCTTTTTGCATAAATTCGCTATCATCAGAATTAGAAAGATTATGAATTTTTAAATATGGATACAGCGCTTGTAACAATAAAATGCGGTTGGATTCGGACTTACTTCCTGAAATTACAAGTTTTACGTCTGATTTTAATTGTTTGGCGTTTAAGTGAATATCCATTATAAAGGTTTTATTTTAGTTTTTCGTTATTGTGATGGCGATCGTGATCGCGTTTGGTTTTTACATCCATTTTTTTGTCAAAAGCAGCTTGTAAATCTACTCCGGTTTGGTTAGCTAAACAAAGCACAACAAAAACAACATCGGCAAGTTCTTCGCCTAAATCTTTGTTTTTATCGCTTTCTTTTTCAGATTGTTCTCCGTAACGACGGGCAATAATGCGGGCAACTTCACCAACTTCTTCGGTTAATTGTGCCATATTGGTTAATTCGTTAAAATAGCGAACACCGTGCTCTTTAATCCACGTATCTACAGCTAATTGAGAATCTTTAATATTCATTGCTTTTTATTTTTTTTGAAATAAGGGTTTTATAAACTTATCGTAAACAAACATGATTAAAACAAATATAATCCATTTTACTACTATTGATGCTATGCACATTTCGTTAAACTGCAACGAACAAGCTAATTCATCTGTTGCAATTAGTGCACAAGCAATAAAGTAAATAAGGCTGTACAAAACAAATTTGCAAAAAAAGGATTTCATGTTATTCTTTGTTTTTAGAATCTATAAAAATAGTTACAGGACCGTCGTTTAGCAAAGCAACTTTCATATCGGCACCAAACTGACCGGTTTGAATTTTTTTTCCTAAATCTTGTTCTAGTTGTACAATAAACTTTTCGTACAAAGGCACAGCAATATCTGGCTTAGAAGCTTTTATGTACGAAGGGCGATTGCCTTTTTTAGTTGCGGCATGTAAGGTAAATTGGCTAACCAAAATTATATCGCCATCAACATCTTTAACTGACAAATTCATCACATCATTTTCGTCGCCAAAAATGCGAAGATTAGTAATTTTATTAGACAGCCATTTTATATCATCATCCGTATCAGCATCTTCAATTCCTAATAAAACCAATAAACCTTGGTTAATTTCTGCAACCTTGATTTGATTTATAGTTACTGAAGCTTCAGAAACGCGTTGAATTATTATTCTCATTTTATTCTATTCCTTGTCTTTTTGGGTCGTGATACACATCGGTTCTGTAATGATGTTGTTCGTCATCACCCTCTAAAATTTGCAAATAACTACGATATCTTGACCAAGAAACTTCTTCATTTTCAAGTGCATCTTTAACAGCACAATGTGGTTCTTCTTTATGCAAGCAATTGTTAAACTTACATTGATCTTTTAAAGCAAAAAACTCCGGAAAATAGTCAGTAACTTCTGTTTTTTCCATATCCACAATTCCAAAACCACGAATACCAGGCGTATCAATAATTTTAGCTCCAAAATCTAAATCAAACATTTCGGCAAAAGTTGTGGTATGTTGCCCTTGTTGATGCTGCTCAGAAATCTGATTGGTTTTAAGTGCTAATCCAGGCTGTAAAACGTTTATTAAGGTTGATTTTCCTACGCCCGAATGCCCAGTAAACATAGAAACCTTATCTTTCATCATGACTTTCAAATCATCAATTCCTTGTCCCGTTGTTGCTGAAATACGCAAGCACGGATAACCAATTTGAGAATAAATGTATTGTAAATACAACTGATCTTCTAAAGCAGTTTCATCTAAGGTATCAATTTTATTAAAAACTAAAACAGCCTGAATGCCGTAAGCTTCTGCCGTAATTAAAAATCGATCTATAAAACTGGTTGTGGTAATAGGATTATTTATGGTGACCAAAATAAACATTTGATCTACGTTTGAAGCAATTATGTGAACTTGTTTAGATAAGTTTACTGACTTACGTACTATATAATTACGTCGGTCTGTAATTGCGGTAATAACTCCCGTAATAACATCCGACGTTTTATCTAATTCATAAGTTACCCAATCGCCAACAGCAATAGGATTTGTACTTTTTATACCTTTAATTCTAAACTTACCTTTAATACGGCACTCTACAAATTCACCCGTTTCAGATTTAACCGTGTACCAGCTACCTGTAGATTTATAAACAATACCATTCATACCGCAAAGATATTTATTTTTAGGTAAGTTGCCCTAAACTTTTAAGGTTTTGGCATATATCCTGTTGTGTATGTCGTAATAAAAATCATTCGTTTTATAACGTTGCTTTTTTGCTACTTTATCAAAATACACATGGTAAACTTTTTGATCAATAGTTTTTAAGGTAATTTTATTAAAATCTTTTTCTATATCAACTATGTTCTTAATTTTTACATAATGAGGAAAAAATTCTTCATAAAAAATTACGTGAACCTTTGTTAACTTAACAGCATACCCTGTCAACCCAAATAAATTTTGGGATAACAAAAATATTGAAGCTATTATTTGTAAATAAAAGAGAACGTTTAAAGGAAATTTTAAAAATAGTAAATACAATGGATGTACTAGCACTAATATTCCCAACAAATCAGTAATCTTAAAAGTAAATTTACCTGATTTTATTTTGCTATACATTATGTTAAATATTTATGGTTTTAGTACATAGATACAAAAAAAAACAAATACAAAACAAAATACCTATTAATTTTTACTAATTAATTATTAACTATTGCTTCTTGGTGGTTAATACTTTCTTGATGAATGGCTTTAAATAGTTCAACAACAAATTCTTCACTTAATCCTTTTGCTGCACCATCTTCTACAATTCTGTCAAGCATATTTACCCATCTGGTATTTTGTAAAACCGCAACATTGTGCGCTTTTTTTAATTTACCAATTTCATCAGCAATTAGCATTCGTTTCGATAAAATATCTAAAATTTTGGCATCTACTTCATCTATTTGTAATCTAAGATTATCTAAATTTGCGTTATAATTTTCAGATGTATCTTCTTTTTTTCTCATTTTTAGATGAACGAACATATTTTTTAGATGATCGGGCGTAACTTGCTGAGCAGCATCGCTCCATGCATTATCAGGATCAATATGCGTTTCGATAATTAACCCATCATAATTCAAGTTTAATGCTTGTTGCGAAACCTTTTGAACCATATCTCGATTACCTGTAATATGTGACGGATCACAAATTAATGGTAAGTCAGGAAAACGATTTTGCAATTCGATAGGAATTTGCCATTCTGGAATGTTTCTGTATTTTGTTTTTTCGTAAGACGAGAATCCACGGTGAATTACGCCTAACTTCTTAATATCTGCATTATACAATCGTTCTATACCGCCCAACCATAAAGCTAAATCTGGGTTTACAGGATTTTTAATTAAAACAATTTTATCAGTTCCGGCCAACGCATCAGCTATTTCTTGTACGGCAAACGGATTTGCAGTTGTACGAGCACCAATCCATAACACATCAACATCATATTCCAAAGCTAATTTTACGTGATTAGCTGTAGCAACCTCGGTTGCTATTAACATGCCGGTTTCTTCTTTTGCTTTTTTAAGCCATTTTAAACCAATTTCGCCAACGCCTTCAAATCCTCCAGGGCGTGTGCGTGGTTTCCAAATTCCTGCTCTAAAAATACTTACGTCAGAATTTTTTAATTCGTGTGCAATTTTTAAAACTTGCTCTTCGGTTTCTGCACTACATGGTCCGGCAATTACTAGCGGATGTTCTAAATTAAAATCGTTTAACCAAGTGCGTAATTCGGGTGTATTTTTCATGATATATTTTTAAAATTAATTTGTTGTAATAAGTTTGTTTTGTTTTACTCGCGCAATTGCTTCATCAATTAATTGTTCTGATAAACAAAGGGAAAAGCGAATGTAATTGTTACCGTTGCTACCAAAAATAGAACCTGGAGTAATAAAAATATGATTGTTTTGTAGTTGATAATCTATTATTTCGGTTGCGCTTGCACTCCCTAAAGGTAATTTTGCCCAAACAAACATGCCAACCGCTTTTGCATCAACTTCACAATCTAATAAATGTGCTAATTCAATAATTTTTTGTTTGCGTTTTTTATAAATTTTATTTAAGCTTGAAAACCAATCAGTATCAAGCGATAGCGCTTGAATAGCACCTTTTTGAATGCCATAAAACATACCGCTATCCATATTTGATTTTACTTTTAAAATAGCATCAATAAAATATTTAGCTCCCACAACCATGCCTACGCGCCAACCAGCCATGTTGAATGTTTTAGATAAAGAATTTAGCTCAATTGCTATATCTTTAGCGCCATCAGCATCTAAAATAGAAAGCGGATTATCATTCAAAATAAAGCTGTACGGATTGTCATTAACAAGCAATATGTTATGTTTTTTAGCAAAATCTACAATTTTTTGATACAAAGCTTTACTGCCTGCTGCTCCGGTTGGCATGTGCGGATAATTGGTAAACATAAGCTTTACACCTGCTAAACCTTGTGCTTCTATAGCATCAAAATCTGGTTCCCAGTCAGACGCTTCGGTTAAATCATAATAAACAGCTTCTGCATCTACAATATTTAAAACCGATTGATAGGTTGGATATCCTGGATTAGGAACTAAAACCTTATCCCCTGGATTTAAAAAAGCTAACGCAATGTGCATAATCCCTTCTTTAGAACCCATAAGCGGTAAAATTTCTGAATGTGGATCTAGGTTTACGTTATAAAACTTTTTATAAAAATTGGCCATAGCTTGACGCATTTCTAACAAGCCCTGATAGGATTGATATTGATGCGCTTTTGGATCGTTCATCGCTTCTGTAATAGCTTGTATTACGGATGGATGCGGATCTAAATCTGGGCTCCCAATACCTAAATTAATTACTTTTTTTCCTTCTGAAAGCATTTGCGCAACTTCGCGTAATTTTACAGAAAAGTAATATTCTTGCGTGCTGTGTAAGCGATTCGCTACTTCTATCATACCAATGCGTTTTTATATTCTCCTAAAACTTTTAATTCTTGTGCCATAATGGTTAACAAAGCTTTTCCTTTTTCATAATCTTCATAATCCTGAAAAGTAAAATCAACAAAAAAGGAATAGCACCACGGTTTTTCAATCACAGGCATAGATTGAATGCGGGTTAAATTTAAATTACAATCGTTCATTACATTAAGCACCGTAGCTAAACTTCCGCCTTTATGTTCTAATTCAAATTTTAAAGATGCTTTGTTTAAATTTTCTTTGGCATCAAAATCATTTGTAGTTTTAATAATTACAAAACGGGTGTAATTATTTTTAATGGTTTGAATTTGATGACCAATAATTTCTAATCCGTACAATGTTGCTGCAGTTTCGCTAGCAATTGCGCCAATACCTTTTAATTGGTTCGCATAAATTCTGCGTGCCGTTTCTGCCGTATCAACATCTTCAACCAATTTAATGTGCGGATATTGTGCAAAAAAATCTTGACATTGTAACAACGCCATGGGATGCGAATGTACCTCAGTAATATCACTAATGGTTTGCCCAGGTAAAACCATTAAATTTTGGTTAATGTTTAAATAATGTTCTCCCACTACATGCAAATTATTGGCATCAATTAAAGCATGGTTTGGAATTATAGAACCTGCTATAGAATTTTCTATCGCCATAATAGCTACATTACTTTTTTGGGTTAACAAGCTATTTACCACAGCCGGGAAAGACAAGCATTCGTCTAAATTATCATACGCACCAAAATATTCGTTAGCAACTTGATGATGAAAAGAACCTTTAATGCCTTGAATGGCGATTGTATTTTTCATAAAAATTAGTTTATAAAAAAATCCCGACGGATTACCATCGGGATTTATTATGTATTATTAAAAATTAACTAAAACCTAAATTTAAGACATACAACAAAATCCCTCTCTGTTCCAAAAGAAGTAAAAGAAAAAGTTGTAAAAATAGGTTGCAGATAAATTCATTATTGTATTTGTCTAAATTTTCGCATTGTGCGTTTCACAAATATATGTAAATATTTTTTTGATGAACAAGAAAAAAATCAATTTTTTTTTACTGTATATTAGTGCTTTCGTTTTAAACACAAAATATCCATGTCAATAGAAGTAAAAAACATATCTAAATTTTACGGCGAGCAACAAGCCTTGCAAGACGTAAATTTTACCATAAAAAAAGGAGAAATTGTTGGTTTTTTAGGCCCGAATGGTGCAGGAAAATCAAGCTTAATGAAAATATTGACTACCTTTCTAACTGCTGATGAAGGTGAAGCTTTTGTGAACGGATTTAATGTAAATACGCAAGCCAAACAAGTACAAAAATCGGTGGGATATTTACCCGAACATAATCCGTTGTATTTAGATTTATACGTGCGCGAATATTTAGCTTTTAATGCCGATGTATATAAAATTAGCAAAAACAGAATAGAAGAAGTTATTGCTTTAACCGGATTAACGCCCGAAGCGAACAAAAAAATCGGACAACTTTCTAAAGGCTATCGTCAACGTGTAGGATTAGCAACTGCCTTATTGCACGATCCGGAAGTTTTAATTTTAGACGAACCAACTACCGGATTAGATCCGAATCAATTGGTTGAAATTCGAGATTTAATTAAAAATATTGGCAAAAACAAAACGGTATTTCTATCAACGCACATCATGCAAGAGGTAGAAGCCATTTGTGATCGCGTTATTATTATTAATCATGGAAAAATAGTTACCGATAACAATTTAGGTAATTTAATAGCCGAAGAAAAAGGTAAAAAACAAGAGTTAATTGTTGAATTTGATAAAGAAATTATTGCCGAGCTTTTATTAGAAATTGAGCAATTACAAGCGCACAAACAAATCAACGCAACAACATGGGAATTAACTTTTGAAACTGAACAAGATATGCGCCCGGTGCTTTTTGACTTTGCACAAAAACACCAATTACGCACGTTACAATTGTTTTTAAAAGACAAAAACTTAGAAGTTATTTTTAGAGAAAAAACAAAAAAATAAAAAAGTCCGATTTAAAATCGGACTTTTTTATTGAAATTTAATCGCTTTTGAAGGCGCTATTTTTGTTATAATATAGGACGGAATTAATAAAATTAGTAAACAAATTACTATGGTTCCAACATTTAATGCTGCTATTTGCAACCAATCTATATGCACCGGAGCATATTTTACATAATAACTTTCTGGGTTTAAAGTTACCACTTTACCATATTTTTGAATATAAATTAATCCAATACCAATAGCATTTCCAATAGATAAACCAATTATGATTAAATAAGCAGCGTTGTATAAAAATATTTTTCTAATAGTCCAGTTGCTTGCGCCCAAAGCTTTTAAAATACCAATCATTTGGGTACGTTCTAAAATTAAAACCAACAAAGCAACAATCATATTTACAGCTGATATTAAAATCATGAAAAATATGATGCCAATAATATTAAAATCTAACAATTCTAACCATTCAAAAATATTGGGAAATTTTTGTACAATGGTATAACTATTATAAGTTGCCGGAATTTCGGTGTACACCGCATCCCCTATTTCATCAATCTTTTTAAAATCGGTTACAAAAACTTCAAGGTTACCAACTTGGTTTTCTTTCCATTTATTAAAACGCTGTACATGTCGAATATCGCCAATAATATAACTTGCGTCGTAATCAGCTAAGCCGGAATTGTAAATAGCCGCAATTGTAAATCGGCGAGAAAAAGGCAACTTTTCGGCACTATCACGCAAAAAAAACGTGTTAAATGCATCGCCAACTTTTAAGTTTAATCGGTTTGCTAAAAATTCCGATATCGCAATATCATTCGATATATTTTCAGAAAATTGCGGCAATTTGCCCGCAACCACATATTCTTGCAGTTGGTCCCAATAAAAATTTTTATCAACGCCTTTTAAAATAATTCCTTCAAAGGCATCTTCTGTTCTAATAATTCCGCCGGTGCTTGCAACCGCTTGTACATGACTAATTCCGTCCATTTCTTTAACATAATCATATAAATTATCAGAAACGGTAATGGGCGAAATACTAACTTCAGAATTATTATTATCAAAATTAGAAATAATAATGTGCCCATGAAATGCGCCAATTTTTTCGCGTATTTTTTCTTGTAAGCCAATTCCAGTAGCTACCGACACAATCATCATAATCATGCTAATTACAATTGCTGTAATTGCTATTTTTATAATTGGGCCAGAAACATTACTTTTATTACTTTTAGCTTTTATAAGTCGTTGAGCTATAAAATATTCTAATTTCAAAATTTATGCATTCAAATTTAATTCTCAAAAATACAGTTTTATTTTTTGCTTTAAGTATTTTTTCGTGCGGAAAATCAGCGCAAATAAATAATTCGCCCATTCCAACAACAACAAGCTTACAAACAGTACAGCAACCTATAAAAACAGGTGCACAAGTTTTGGATAAACATCTTGATTTGTTACAAAATAAAAAAGTTGGGGTTTTAACCAATCAATCAGGTATGGTAACCGATTCGTTGCATTTGGTTGATTATTTATTGGAACAAAAAATAAACGTAACGAAAATTTATGCGCCCGAACATGGATTTAGAGGAACTGCTGATGCGGGAGAATTAATTAAAGACGGAAAAGACACAAAAACCGGATTACCAATTATTTCGTTATACGGTAACAACAAAAAGCCAAAACCCGAACAATTAAAAGATGTGGACGTTTTAGTTTTTGATTTGCAAGATGTAGGTGCACGTTTTTACACCTATATTTCATCCTTACATTATGTAATGGAAGCTTGCGCTGAACAAAACATTCCAATTGTTGTTTTAGATCGACCAAACCCAAACGGTGCGTTGGTTGACGGTCCTATTTTAGAACCAGAACATACCAGCTTTGTTGGCATGCACCCAATCCCCGTACTTCACGGTATGACCATTGGCGAATATGCCCAAATGATTAATGGGGAAGGTTGGTTAAAAAACAAAGCAAAAGCGGATTTAACCGTAATTAAAAATGAAAATTACAACCATAATTTACCGTACGTTTTACCTGTAAAACCTTCGCCAAACTTACCAAATGCGCAAGCAATTAATTTATATGCAAGCTTGTGTTTTTTTGAAGGAACCAATGTTAGCGTTGGACGCGGAACCGAACAGCAATTTCAAATATATGGTTCGCCATTTATTAAAAACGCAAATTTTAGCTTTACCCCCAAACCAAACTTCGGAGCGAAAGATCCGATGCATAATGGCAAACTTTGTTATGGCGTTGATTTAAGTAATGAACCGCAATTAACCCAACTAGAATTAAAATATTTGTTAGATGCTTATCAAAATACCGAAGATAAAACCAAGTTTTTTAATTCCTTTTTCACCAAATTAGCCGGTACCAAAAAATTACAGCAGCAAATTGAAAAAGGCATGACCGAAGATGAAATTAGAGCAAGTTGGGAAGTTGGACTTAATCAGTTTAAAAATACGCGCGCAAAATATTTATTATATTAAAAAGTAAAAGTCGAGAAATTCTCGACTTTTACTTTTTATAAAGGCATTTTCTTTTTCATTTCTTCTACAATGCGATACGCTGCCGGACAAATTTCTACATTTTTTAAAGTTAAGTTTGAAATTTGATGAAACTTGTTTCGATCGGTATGCGGAAATTCTTTGCAAGCTTTAGGGCGCACATCATAAATCATGCAATAATTATCCTGATCTAAAAACGTACAAGGAACTTGCTGCAAAACATAATCTTTATCTTCATCAATACGTAAATACTGATCTATAAATTGTTGTGGTTTTTGTCTAAAATGTTTGGCAATACGTTCTATATCTGCCGTTGTAAATAACGGACCAGTAGTTTTACAACAATTGGCACAAGTTAAACAATCGGTACGTTTAAATTCGGCATCATGCAGTTGCTGCATCCTATAATCTAAATCTTTAGGTTGTTTCTTTTTAAGCTTATCAAAATACTTTTTTGTTTCCTTATGCGTATCTTTGGCCAACTTTGGCAGCTGTTGTAAAAATTTTTGCAAAACGTAATTTTTTTTACAAAAATACAGCGCTTTATTTTTAATTGAAATTTTTTATGAAAGATTTATTTGGTCAAGCCATATACGATTATCATTTTAATCAGAATCCTGAAGATTTAATTACAGAAACATCGATTTCTGAAGCCGATGATATGCCTGTTGCGTATTTGTTTAGAACTTATAAAGAAATGCCTAAAATAGAACAAAAAGCCATGCAATTGGCTTATGGTAAAGTTTTAGATGTTGGTTGCGGAGCAGGCAGCCATGCGTTGTATTTACAAAACGATAAAAATTTAGAAGTAACTGCTATTGACATTTCGCCTAAAGCTATTGAGGTTTGCTTAGATCGCGGATTAAAATCAGCTTTAAATGTAAATGTTTTAGCAATTGAGAATCAGAAATACGATACCATTATTTTATTAATGAACGGCATTGGTATTGCGCAGCAACTAAAAAAAATAAGTACTTTTTTAAAACAACTTAAAAACTTACTAAACCCAAACGGACAAATATTAGTAGATAGCAGCGATATTATTTATATGTTTGATGAAGATGAAGATGGCGGAAAATGGATTCCTTCTGAACGCGATTATTACGGCGAAGTAAGTTTTACCATAACCTACAAAGGCGAAACCGAAAATGCTTTTGATTGGTTGTACATAGATTATAATACCTTACAAAATGCTGCACATGCAAACGGATTAAATTGCGAATTGGTTATTGAGGGCGACAATTACGATTATTTAGCTAAGCTAACCCATTTATAAAAAAGAAAGCCAATCTTAAAGATTGGCTTTCTTTTTTATTGCATATATTTCATAACCGCTTCTTGCATTTCAGTCATTAGCGCTTGTTGGTTCGCAATTACATCGCGAGTAATTTTAGCGTTATTCTCTTTCATTTTTTTTCCGATAGAAGAATTATAAAAGTTTTTAAGCTCTGCAATTTCAGCTTTTGTATAATATTTAATCCAGATTTCGGCAACTTTATCGGTATTACGATCTAAAATACCTTGAAAATCTTTTTTAAAATCAGCTTGTTTTGCTTCAGGAATCATGCCAATAACTTGCTCTAAAGCAACATCGTATTGGTCGTTAACACCTGCTAAAACCATAACTTCTTTAACTTCAGCAACCGATGGTTGTTGCGCTTGGGCAAATTGTACAAAACCAATTACAAGGGCAGTAAAAAATAACTTCTTCATATTTAAAATGTATTAGATAGTAAATATAACGTGAAAAAGTTAAAAAACGTTTACGGAATATTTAAATATTTATGTGTTTGTAATGATATGCGCCATTTTGGATTGGCCATGACATAATCAACAATCATTTGCGTATAAACTTCTTTTTTACTCCATTCAGGTTGTAAATACAACACACAATTTGGTCCAACTTTAGCAGCTTGTTGTTCTGCAAACTCAAAATCATTTTTGTTATGAATAATCATTTTAAGTTCGTGAGCTAACGGATATATTTCATCAACCGGTAACTTTGTTTTTTTAGGAGATAAACAAATCCAATCCCAATGTCCGGTAACCGGATAAGCACCAGAAGTTTCAATATGCACGCGTAAACCTGCATCTTTTAAAGCTAAAGTTAACGGATTCATGTTCCAAGTTAATGGTTCTCCTCCAGTAACAACAACCGTTTTGGCATGTTTTTTTGCATTATCAACAATAACTTGTGTTGCTGTTGGCGGGTGTAAATTGGCATCCCAACTTTCTTTCACATCACACCAATGGCAACCTACATCGCATCCTCCAACTCTAATAAAATAAGCAGCAGTACCGGTATAAGCGCCTTCACCTTGAATGGTATAAAACTCTTCCATTAAAGGCAACATTGTGCCTTGGTCCACAGCTAATTGTATTTCTTCAGTCATCATATCAAATAAAATAGTTTGCAAAGATATATAATATATCGGTAAAGATTGGGGTTCTAAAACTTAATTTAACAAAAAACTCAAACCTAGGTTTGAGTTTTTTGTATTATTTAATAATTTGAATTTCGCGTGTTGGCGGGTAAGATGGTACCAAGCCCGCTTTTAAAATGATGCGTTGTCCGTCTTGTCCGGCAATGTAAGAAGCAAATCCCATGCCTAAACCAGTTTTACCTTGAATGTTAATTAAGTAAATATCACGAGTGAATGGATAGGTTTTATCCATAATTTCTGTTTGGTTTGGCTTAGAAATTTTACCGTCTTTTTCAATACCCAAAACTTTAAGTTTATCTACTTGTGGTGCTAATTTACCAGGTTGTGTTAACCAATTTACGCCAACAATACCAATAGCATCAACAGTATTTGCCGTATTTTTAATAACTTCGGCATTACTTTTAGCTGCAAAAATATTAGTTGTTACGGCTTTATCTAATCCATATAAATCTAATAACGATTGCATAGTACTCGAATTCGAATTGTCAAAATATAACTTATAAGCAGAAGGCTCTCCTTTAAGTATTTTTTCAATTTCTGAATATGAAATCACTGAATCTTTAGCTGTTTTTGGCGCTATGAATGCAATAGCATCTGTAGCAATTGGGGTACGTACTGGCGTAACAGGAACAGATTTAAAATAAGCAATTTCTTGTTCAGTTAAATCTCGTGCGATAATTCCAATGCGCTCTTGATCTTTAACTAAATCATTAAAAACTTCGTTTTGAGGTTTGGTTACCAAATTCAACTTGGCATTAGAATAAATGGATTCAAATACCAATTGTGCATCTTCTACCACAGGAAAAACTGTTTCATCTACTAAAATGGTTGCAGTACCCTGAACTGGAGTTTCTTTAAAAGTTTCAGGTTGTCCCTTTTGATTTTGATTTGGGTCTTTTTTACAAGCAGAAAATCCTAATGCAAGTAATGACAGGCAAATTATTTTATATCTCAACATATGATTAGTTTTAATATTAACAAAAAAAATTAATTGAATTCAATAGGTAATGTATAAGAGCTACGAACAGCAACTTCGTTTAATTGAGCAGGTTCCCATTTAGGCATAGCTTTCATAACACGAATAATTTGTCCTGAAAGACCATAATCTAAATCGTTTAAAACTTGAATCTCACTAAAACTACCGTCACAATCCACATAAAAAGATAATAAAAATTTATATGTAATAGGCGTACCAAAAAAATTGTAAGCTTCTAAATTATTTTGAAATCTCTTATAAAACTCATCATATCCTTCCTTAGGTTGTGCTGCTATAAAACTTTCATTCAAATCATCATTAGTAACAGTAATACAAGAAAGCAAATTATTATTTGTAGAAATAGCATCAGTTTGTTGTGCAAAAACAGAAAACGAGAACAAACAGAAAAACAACAATTTATTCATAAAAATAAAATTAATAGTTTGTATAAAGATAAAATAAAAAAAGGAAGCTATTGCCTCCTTTTATTCAATTTGTTTAAATTTTAAACTCAATCGATAAAATCTAATAATGGCATAAATAATTAAAATTACACCTAAAATTACGCGACTTTTATAAGGTATTTCTACAGGCATGGTTTTCCAAACAAATAAAACCACAGCCATAAACACATATAAAATTAAGAAGATTAAGTTTAAAACAAACAGAAATCGCTGTAAAGGCGATTTCTGTTTTAATATTTCTATAAAATTCATTACTGAACGTTAATAGTAATTGGTAATGTAAATTGAGAACGAACTTTACGACCGTTTTGTTCTGCTGGAGTCCATTTTGGCATAGAGCGTAAAACGCGCATTGCTTCTCTTCCAGCTCCGTAACCTGGGTCACGTAAAACTTTGATATCAGTAAAACTTCCGTCTTTCTCTACAACGAACTGAAGCATTACACGAATTTGACGAACACCTTCATCAACTTCTGGTGCATTAAATTTACTTGCAAAAGATTTGTAGAATGAAGGAAGACCACCTGCAGGTTGAGCTGATTTTTCAACTGCATAATAAATTTGGTTTCCATCTCCATCACCTCCAGAAGTACCTTTGCCTTTATCGGCTTCACCAGTTCTTTCAGCAACTTTAATTTCTCCTTTTTCTTTATCTCCTTCTTGCGTTTTTTGGCCTGGATCTGCTTTTTTCAGATCTTCAACCGTAGCAATTTCTTCTTTTACTTCTTCAGCTTTAACAATTTCTGGTTCAGTAAACTTCACCTCATCGTTAACTGATTTAGCAGGTTCTTCTGCTGGTGGTGGTGGTGGTGGTGGTGGTAATTCCTCTTCAATTTCTGGTATTTCAGGAATATCTGGCATTTCAATATCTGCCATGGTTACCAAAACCACATCTTGTTCCACATTTTCATTATCGTTACCTGCAAATAATAATGGAGATACAATTGCAGCAACAAAAACAGTAGCACCAATGAAGAAAGATGTTGTAAGAATTTTCGGAGCTTCGGCACGTAATTCGTAAGCACCGTAACTTTTGTTACGTCCTTCAAATAACATGTCAAGCCATTCTTGTTTAAATAAATCTAGCTTTGCCATGATTCTAATGTTTTAATTAATTTAATCCCTGTGAAGTTAACAATTCAACTTCAGGTTCTGAAATATCTACAATTGCATAAGTCTGAACTTTGGTAATTGCCATTTCATCTAAAATGTCAACTACGTTTTTGTAGTTCGCTTTATCATTTGCTTTTATGATAACAATTAATCCTTTTTTAGGATCGTTACCGTAACGAGCTGGAACCGATTTAATGTACTGTAAAAGTACTTGACGGATACCATCTTTACCATAAGTAGCTTGACTAGGTGCAACAAACGGATTTTGTAATTGTCCAAAATACCACATTAGTTTGTTATCGCTACCTAATAAAATAGTCATGGTTCTATCGTCGGCAACTTCAGTTTTGTTCTCAATCACTGCATCTGGATCCTTATCAGGCATAGCCAAATTCATAGATTGAGGTTTTGACAACGAAGTGGTTAACATAAAGAACGTAATCAATAAGAAAGCTAAATCAACCATGGCAGTCAAATCTACTTTACCACCGTCTTTTTTACTTCTTACTTTACCGCCTTTACCATTAGAGTTGCCAGTATTTAATTCTGCCATTTTTTACTTTTTTAAAAAATTAAAAATCCTCACCGCGTAAGCCGGTAACTAAATAGAACTTATTGATTCTTTGTTCTTGCATCATGTCAATAACCTTCTTCATCATCGGATATGATTCTAAAGCATCACCTTTAATTGCAATTTTAAGCTCATCATTTTTAACATCACGAGCAGCAAGACGTGAAGCAAGTAACCATTCTTTTAACTGGTTATTGTCTGGTGAATAAGGAATTCCTCCTTGTACACCTTCTTTATTTCTATCAGAACCTTTCAATTTTAATAGAGCTGGTAATTGTTTAATATCAACACCAAAACCATCCATTAATTCGAAAGCTTTTTTCTCTTCGTCAGTAAAAGTAACATTGTACTTTTCTGCTACTCTATCCAAAACAGCCCCACGTAAATCTCTATCAGAAATTGTGAAGAAAACTTTTTCGTCACCAACGGTTACCATAGCTAAATTAGCATCAGGTAATTTTTGTTGTACTGTAGATGCCGGAGTATCTACTGGGTGTGGTTCTGGCAACTTAGCAGTTGACGTCATAACGAAGAACGAAAGTAGTAAGAAAGCAACGTCACACATTGCAGTCATGTCTACCGAAGCACTTCCTGACTTTTTCTTTGCTTTTGCCATATTTTTTTTACTTTAAAATTGATGTGCGATTTCGCACTACGTTAATAATCTTACTTTATTTTTCGAAAATTATTTCGAAAATTTTCTGTAAGCTTGCGCTAATGAGAAAGCAGCTTCGTCAATACCGTAAGTTAACTTATCAATTTTAGATGTAAAGAAATTATAGAATACAATTGCTAATGTAGAGATACCAATACCTGTAGCTGTGTTAAGTAACGCCTCAGAAATACCGTTTGCTAATGCAGCTTGGTCAGGAGCACCTGCAGCAGCTAATCCAGCGAACGCTTTAATCATCCCTGATACTGTACCTAATAAACCTACTAAAGTACCAATAGAAACCATCGTAGAAATGATAACCATGTTTTGTTGTAACATTGGCATTTCTAATGTAGTTGCTTCTTCGATTTCTTTTTGAATCATTTCAGCAGCCTTATCATTATCTAAACCATCTCTCTTAACTTCAGAGAATTTTACTAATGCTGCATTAATAACGTTTGCAACAGAACCTTTTTGCTCATCACAAGCAGCTCTAGCTTCATCAAATTTACCTTGTAAAATTAAAGATTTCACTTCAATAACAAACTTGTCAACATTTCCTTTTCCAGAAGCTTTAGAAATAGCCAAGAATCTTTCAATACCGAAAACAATTGTCATTAACAACATAGAAATAAGTAATGCAATAACATTTCCTCCTTTGTACATTAATCCTAAAAAGTTTCCATCAATTGGGTGTCCGTTAACTGGGTCACCATTTTCGAAGTTATCTGGATTACCCATTACAAAGTTGAATAATGAAAAACCAATAACTAAACATAATATAATAGTTAGTGGTGCGAAAATTTTTGAACCTTTTGAACTAGTAGAAGTTTTTTCTACATTTTCGTTTACGTTTGCCATTTTTAAATTTTTTTTTGAGTTTTCGATTTTATTGTAATTATCAAAACACACTTTTTGTGTATGTCAATGGCAAATTTATACGTTTGCAGCAAAAAAAAAAAATTAATTACTGTTTTTTTTGTACTTTTAGGCATGCTAATTTAACATTAGGGCTCGTTTTAGTGGGGTTAACACAATTTAATTTAACAATAAAAAAACAATAAGACTACCAATCAAACAACAAGAAACCCAAATAATTACTAAATAATCAATAAAAATAATATTTTTACACTATTTTACTAATTATTCAAATTATATAATAAAAAATAAATAATCACATAAAAAATGTCAACAAATAAGTTTTCTGACTACATAAATTCGGGATATAGCTGTAAAAACGACTATATAACCTTAGGTGGCGCCCTATTAAATGGCGAAGCAATTCCGAATACACACATAAACATTCCGCTAAAAACAATTAACAGGCATGGTCTTATTGCAGGTGCTACCGGAACCGGAAAAACCAAAACTATTCAGGTTTTTTCAGAACAATTATCATTAGCAGGAATTCCGGTATTGATGATGGACATTAAAGGAGATTTTTCGGGGATTGCTGTTCCTGGTACAGAAAACGATTTTATAAAAAAAAGACATCAAGACATTGTGCTTCCATACAGCACACAAGGTTTTCCGGTAGAATTTTTAACCTTATCCGAAGAAAAAGGGGTGCGCTTACGTGCAACAATTACCGAATTTGGTCCGATCTTTTTTTCTAGAATATTAGATTTAAACGATATACAAAGCGGCGTAGTTGCAGTAATATTTAAATATTGCGACGATCATAAAATTCCGTTAATCGATTTAAAAGATTTCAAAAAAGTATTGCAATACGCAACCGATCAAGGCAAAAAAGAATTTGAAGCCGAATATGGCCGAATTTCTGCAGCAACAACCGGAGCAATTTTGCGTAAAATTATAGAATTAGAACATCAAGGCGCAACAACTTTTTTTGGAGAACTTTCTTTTGACATTGAAGATTTGATGCGTGTAAACCAAGAAGGTTTAGGATATATAAACATTTTACGATTAACCGATATTCAAGACAAGCCTAAACTTTTCTCAACATTTATGTTAAGTTTATTAGCAGAAGTTTATCAGAAAATGCCTGAACAAGGAGATTCTGGACGTCCTGAATTAGTTATTTTTATTGACGAAGCCCATTTAATTTTTGACCAAGCAACTAAAGCATTGCAAGACCAAATTGAAACTATTATAAAACTTATTCGCTCTAAAGGCATCGGAATTTACTTTATCACGCAAAATCCAACCGATATTCCTGCAGGAGTTTTATCACAATTGGGCTTAAAAATTCAGCATGCGCTACGTGCTTTTACTGCAAACGACAGAAAAGCGATTAAACTTACTGCCGAGAATTATCCGCTTAGTGATTATTATAAAACGGCTGAAGATTTAACCAAACTAGGAACCGGCGAAGCTTTTGTTACCGCATTAAACGAAAAAGGAATTCCTACGCCTTTAGCAGCTTGTTTGATGCGTTCACCCATGAGCCGAATGGATATTTTAACAAATCAAGAAATTGATTTACTGATTGCAAATTCTAAATTGGTAAAAAAATACGAACAAGCTATTGATAACGAAAGTGCTTACGAAATACTAACCGCTAAAATTGAAGCTGCCGAATCAGAAAACGAAAAAAACTCAGCAAAAAAATCAAATAAAGCAAGTACTAAAAATTCAGATCAGCCCAGCGCAACACAAAAAGCTATTATTAAAACGGTAACAAGCGCAACATTTATTCGTGGCGTTTTCGGTATATTATCTAAAGTTTTAGGAGGATCAAAAAAGAAATAATGAATAAAAAATATACCATACAAAATCAACCTTTTATTGTGCCAACAACAGATGGCAAATTAATAGAAGAACATCACGGTTTAGCAAGTACCGAAAATCAGGAAATTTCTATTGCACATATGGTTGCACCGCCCGGATGGTCAGAACCATTTCAGACTCCAGAATTTGATGAATATACCTATATTATAAAAGGCAAAAAGCAGTTTATTATAGATGACGAAAAAGTAGTTTTAGAAGCTGGACAATCTATTAAAATAAACAAGAATGTACGCGTTCAATATTCAAATCCATTTAACGAACCGTGCGAATATCTTTCTATTTGCAAACCCGCATTTGCACCAAATAAAGTACATCGTGAATAATAAAAAAAGCCGTTTTTAAAAACGGCTTTTTTCATTATTTTTCAAGTAAACTTATAATGGTTTGTTCAACTATTTCAGAATCCCAAATTGCATCAATATTTGGTATTTGAAGCACTTGTTGCATAATGTAATTTTGCTTATCTCCTATTTGTAATGCACTTAGGTACGAATCGTGCGAAAAAGTTACACGGTCGTACAACGGCAACCATTTTTCAGGGTATTTTTTTGCAAAATGCTGTTCAATTTTTTTCTGTAATAAAAAAGATTCATCAGCTGTTTTGGTGCTCATTTCGGTATGATTTCTGTACGAAAGTTCAGCAATTGCATCGGCATTGGGCTTACGTGCTTGTTGGTAAGTTTCTAAAATAGTTTGCCAATCTCCGTTATGTTGTGCTATTAATTCGGCTAAAACGGTTACATCTTCAAAACCAGCATTCATTCCTTGTCCGTAAAAAGGCACAATAGCATGCGCTGCATCACCAATTAAAGCAATTTTATCTTGATAAACCCACGGATAACATTGCATGGTTACCAAAGAACTTGTTGGATTTTTAAAAAAATCATGCGTTAGATTTGGAATCAAATTTTTGGTATCTGGAAAATAGGTTTCAAAAAAAGTTGCAACTTGTTGCACATTGGTTAATTGTTCAAATGAAATAGCACCTTCAAAAGGCATAAATAAGGTACAAGTAAAACTGCCGTCTAAATTAGGTAAAGCGATTAACATAAATTCACCACGAGGCCAAATATGAAACGAATTTTTATCTAATTGATGCGATCCGTTAGCATCAGCAGGAATATGTAATTCTTTATAACCTGTATTTAAAAAATGCTGCGAATAATTAAATCGGTTTTGGCGTTGCATGCGATGGCGAATTCTAGAAAAAGCACCATCGGCCCCAAAAACCATATCATATTGCAAAGCTTGCCATGCACCAAATTCAGATTCTCCTGTAAATAAAGTTGCAGTTGCTAATTCTACATCCCAAATTCGAGTTTCAAAATGAAAATGCACACCTTCTTTTTCTGCAATATCAATTAACAATTTATTTAATCCGCCACGCGAAATAGAAAAAATACTTTCGCTATTCATGCCATAAGGCTGATATTTTAATTCTTGATTGGCAATGTGAATGGCACGCTTATTCATCGGAATCCCAATGGCATGTACCTGATCTGCGATTCCGATATTTTCTAACGCACGCCAACCACGGGTTGACATAGCTAAATTAATAGAACGTCCTGAAAAATCAATAGTTCGAATATCTTTACTGCGATCTAAAACATGAACTTCATGCCCTAGTTTTTTTAAATAAATTGCTAATAAGGTTCCGACTAATCCCGAACCTACAACAGCTATTTTTTTATTTACATGCATTTTTTTTGGGATATTTGATAAGAGCGGTAAAAGTACAAATTATTTACGGGTTGCTTAATAAAAAAAATCCTCAATGCAATTGAGGATTTTTAATGAATTATTCGCGTTCGTACAAACAACAACCATGTAAATTTTCGTAATCGGTTGGTGTTGCTTTTACATCTTTATTATTAAACTTGGTATCGTGTCCTTGCGCTGCAACAGCTTGTTGCACTTGTAAAGGTGTTGCTTTTTTGTCATTTAACATTACATGTAACGTTTGATCGTCAGCATGCCATTCGGCAGAACGTACTCCGTTTACTGAATATGCTGCTTTTTCGATGCGTTTTTTACACATATTACAATTTCCTTTTACCTCAATATCATATTTTCCATGAGTTTTAGAAACTGATTTTGCATCTTGTGCATGAGCTTGTAAACCAAAAAAGGTTAACAAAGCCAATAAAAGTATTTTTTTCATATTCTTGAGTTTTAGTATTTATAAAAATTTGTAACGTAATCCGGCATAATACATTTGTCCAAAAAGCGGACCATAAATCATAGATGCATCAAAATACTGCCCAAACGGATCGGTATTACCTAAAATAGGGCGCGGTTGTTTGTAATTAGTCATATTTTCGCCCCCTACATAAATTTCAAAGCTGTCAGAAAAAACCTTGGTTACTTGCGCATTTACACTGCTAAACGGATTAGAATAAGCCGGAAATCTTTCGTTAACCGGATTTGATGCCGTATGTGGCAAACGTTGTTTATCTAACCAATTGTAGGTTGCATCGAAACGCCAGTGCCCATTGCCGTGATCGTGCGTTTGGTATTCTAAATTAACAAAAACACGGTTTTTAGCTTGTAGCGGACGTTCTAATTTACCCGAGTAATATTGTGTTTTAATATCGTAATATTTATAAGCGGTACGTAAATTTAAGTGTTTTATTAATTCAATATTAAAATCTACTTGTAAAGAATTCGCGTAAGAAGATCCGTTTAAGTTATGAAAAACAACTTGTTGTGGGCTAAAATCAACATCAACAACGGCTTGTTTTGTAAAATCAGTTCTATAAAAATCAAAACCTGCATCGGCGCGTTTACCAAATAAGGTAAACTTTTGATTAAAGCTTAAGCCATAATTCCATGCAATTTCTGGGCTTAATCCGTAAACTTTACCTCCGTCTTGCGCTACAATAAATTGACGTGATGAAGCAAACAAGTTTTGATTTTCTGCAAAAATATTTGCAGCACGTTTACCACGCCCAAAAGATCCGCGAATTACAGCATCTTCCCAAGGTACATAACGTGCATGAATACGTGGCGTTGCAAAAACACCTAAACGGTTGCTTACATCTAAACGGCCACCTAAAATAACACTAAAATTATCTAGGTTGTCGTACGTATATTCAAAAAAAGCACCCACCGAATTATCGCGTCGGCTCCAATCTGTTACTTGATTTTGATATAAAAATTCGTTGTAATTGTCGTACGAAAAGTTAATTCCGGTAGAAAACTTATTTAAGGTATTGTTGATAATAGAATTGAAAATTAAATTACCATAAACCGAATTTTGTTTGATATCGTATTTATTTAACCCGAAGTACGAATTTTGATTGTGGTAATTGTAAGCAACTTGTAAACCGATAGATTGGAAAGGTAAATCCGGAAAAACATACCCAACTTTACCAGAAACATCAACCTTTTGGGTGTTTATTTCTGAACCCCAATAATTGGTTGTGCCTTTGTCGGTACGCGGATTAAAATCCATTTGTCCGCCTTGTTTTTTATCGTCCATATAACGCACGTTAAAAAAACTTACAATTCCTTTTTCTACGTTTTGATATTGCCAACGATTTAAAACATTTATCTGAGAGCCAATTGGGCTGTCTAAAAATCCGTCGTGATTATTATCATGACGGCCTAAACGCATATTTCCGTGAATAAAAAACGTAGTTGCTAACTTGTCAGACAACTTTTCGTTGATGTGGGAATTTAATTCAAAACGTGAATCAGACGAGCCGTAAACATTTAAATAATACGGAATATCATCCATCGGTTTAATCAATTCCGTATTGATTTGCCCCGAAATGCTTTCGAATCCATTTATTACGCTTCCGGCACCTTTTGTTACCTGAATGCTTTCTACCCAAGTTCCGGGTGTGAAAGATAAACCATAAGCTTGAGAAGCTCCGCGAACAGACGGAATATTTTCTTCAGCAATTAAAATATACGGGCTTGTTAAACCTAACATTTTTATTTGTTTACTACCCGAAACGGCATCAGAAAAATTTACATCGATTGATGGATTGGTTTCAAAACTTTCGGATAAATTACAACAAGCAGCTTTTAATAGTTCAGCGCTTGACATTACCACCGTGTTGGCAGTTGGACGTTGAGATTTTATCATGCTGCGGCGAGCGGCCGAAACAATAATTTCTTCTAATGCGCCATCTGTATAAAGTTTTACACGAATAAAAGTTGTTGAAATAGGCAAAACTTCTGTTTTATAACCTACAAAACTAACTACTAATTGATTAGAAGATGAATTTAAAGGCAATTCAAAATTACCACTTTCGTCGGTATTGGTTCCTTCTGAGGTGTTTTCCCAAACTACAGAAGCACCGTAAACGGGTTGGTTGTCTTGATCTATAACAACACCACGCAAAATATTTTGAGCTACAGCCATTTGCGCTGCAACAAAGAAAATTAAAAATAAATAGTTACGCATAATTTTATATTATTTGTGATTGAAAAAAAATCGAAAAACAAATAATAATTACGCGTATAAAATGTATTTACAATATAATTTGTATAAAGGAGGTGCATTTGATGCAAAATTAAATAGGTAAAAACCTAAAGTTTTAACTTCTACTACATCAACAAATTGCATAACGGTATAAACCGTTGTAGGTAAGTAAAAAGCAGAAAACTCGAAAGATAAAGCTTTCGTGATTATATCTGCTTTAGAAATTTGATCTAAATCAATATTAGAATCTTTACAGCATTTTTTGTGTGATTCTGAAGGGGTTTCTTTACAACAAGCTGAATCAGCTTCGGCTGCAATTGGTTTGTCTAGATCACAAACTTCGATTGTTTCACCAAATGTAATCGCTGCTAAAGCACCTTTACAATAATGAAGATTAAAAGCCATACCCGATTGAGACGCAAAAAGCAGCGTCGCAAAAACTAAGGCAAAAAACTTTTTAAATATCTTCATGGTTAAACAATTAACTTGGCAAATATAACAATTTATGTTTGTATTAATCTGCTTTTTGCATCACATTATTAGTTAAATACTGAAACAGAAATGCGGGTACAAACAACATTAGAAATAAAGGTTGAATTAAAAATCGACGTACGTAAAAAATTACTTGCCAATCTATAAAACAAACATATAAAAAAAAGTAAAAGGCAGCAATTAGTACCACAAACAATCCGAAATAAACGATCAAAAGCATTTTTATGGCTTTACGTTGTTTAAACAAGTAATAAATAATAGCAATAGATAAAATAGCATTGATGCTGTATCTAAAAAAATACGATAAAAAAAGCAAGCCGTTATTAATTTCTGGAATAATGTTATAATGGTAGGCACGTTTAAAAAAAACGAGAAACGGATCATAAAACAATTTACTTTCTACTCCTCGTACCAATATTAGTACAATAAGCAGTAAAAAAGCAATAAAAAAATTGAATTTATTTTTGAGGAAAATATTTTTTAGCATAGCCCGAAAATTTAAAAATCCATAAAAACCATAACAACAAAACTACGCCGTATATAAAAATAGGAAAAGCAATATCATGTAAAAAGCGTTGTGCACTTGGGTATTTTACTACCAAAACTACAATTAAACAAATGCGAATAATGTTTAAAACATGAATAAATAAAACGCCAAAAATAATATAAACCAAGGTACGCATAAAATATGCAGAGAAAGCGATGCAAAAAGAAGCAAACAAAATCATAACGCTAATGGCATTGCATCCTTCTACAACCCGAACATAAAAATCATTAGGCCCGTGATACAAATTCATAGATGGTAAATTAGGATCAGGCGTTATATAGCTTTCATAACCAAAAAAATTAAGTACCGCGTTACATTGTTCGGCTACCAAAACGGTCATGCTATCGGTTTCAAAATTAGCTGCATCAAAACTATTTAAATACGCCTTATAAATAAGTAAAAGAATTATGTAAGCACCAATAAACTTGGCTAAAAACAAAAAAAAGGGTTTATATTGAGCAAACAGTTCTTTCATTATTTATTTAAATTTATATTTGTATAAAAATGTACATATGAATTTAGAATCACTTAAACCACAAGTAAGCGCTATATTACAACATTCTGAACATACAAGAACGGAAAAACTTCAGAATTTATGCGAATTTTTAAAAGAAAAAGTTTCGTATTACAACTGGGTAGGTTTCTATTTTAAAAATGGTGATAAGCGTGAGTTAATTTTAGGTCCGTACGCTGGTGCAGAAACAGACCATACTGTTATTCCGTTCGGAAAAGGCATTTGTGGACAAGTTGCCGAATCAAATCAAAATTTTGTGGTGCCTGATGTTAGTGCACAAGATAATTATATTGCTTGTAGCATTACGGTAAAATCTGAAATTGTTGTTCCGTTGTTTGTAAACAATGAAAACATTGGTCAAATTGATATTGACAGCCATGAATTAGATCCGTTTACAGCGCAAGACGAACGCTTTTTAGAATTTGTAAACCAAGAGGTTGCACAATTATTTTAATAAATAATTAAATATTGTTGTGTAGTGCAAAAAATTAATTTACTTTTGCAACGAATTTTATATATTATTTAATTCATACATAATAATCATTTAGAACAATATTAGCATGTACTTAACTAAAGAAGTAAAAGCAGAAATTTTCGCTAAACACGGTGGAGCTGCTGCAAACACAGGATCTGCTGAAGGTCAAATCGCGTTATTCACTTTCCGTATTAACCACTTAACTGAGCACTTAAAGAAAAATCGTCACGATTACAACACTGAGCGTTCATTAGTTATGTTAGTAGGTAAAAGAAGAAGTTTACTTGATTATCTTAAGAAAAAAGAAATCAACAGATACCGTGAGATTATTAAAGAATTAAACATCAGAAAATAATCAACTCATAAAGAGGTGTGTTTTTGCGCGCCTCTTTTTTTATTTTATAATATTTAAACAGAAAGTTTGGTTTTTCATTGGGTTTCAAATAACTACACACAACAACACAACAACAACACACAACTGAGACACCATTGTTCAATCAAGAATTTAAGTTTATGATTCCTAAGGTAACCCAAGAAATTATCGATTTAGGGGATGGGCGCACCATTACAATCGAAACAGGCAAACTTGCCAAACAGGCAGACGGATCTGTTGTAGTGCGAATGGGAGATGCTATGTTATTAGCAACTGCTGTTTCTGCACGCAAAGCCTCACCAGGGGTAGATTTTTTACCATTAACGGTAGATTATCGTGAAAAATTTGCTGCCGCTGGTAGATTTCCAGGCGGTTTTTTTAAAAGAGAAGCTAGACCAAGTGATAGCGAAATCTTAGTTATGCGTTTAGTAGACCGTGTTTTAAGACCATTATTTCCGGACGACTACCACGCAGAAACACAAGTTATGATTCAATTAATGTCTCATGACGAAAACGTGATGCCAGATGCATTAGCAGGTTTAGCAGCTTCTGCAGCATTAGCAGTTTCAGACCTTCCTTTTTACAACTACATTTCAGAAGTTCGAGTAGGACGCGTAGACGGTAAATTAATCATTAACCCAACAAAAGCACAATTAGCTGTTTCTGACATTGATATGATGATCGGAGCATCTAAAGATTCGGTAGCAATGGTTGAGGGTGAAATGAAAGAAATCTCTGAAAAAGAGATGGTTGAAGCTATTAAATTTGCTCACGAAGCAATTATTAAACAAGTTGAAGCTCAAGAACGCTTACGTGAAAGAGTTGGAAACTTAGAGTACCGTACGTACGATGCTGAAAAAAGCAACGAAGCAATTTTAGCTAAAGTAAACGAATTTGCATACGATAAATGTTTTGCAATTGCTGCTGAAGCAAGTGGAAAACACGAAAGATCTGAAAAGTTTGATGAAGTTTACGAAAACTTAAAAGCCTTATTCACTGAAGAAGAATTAGCAGAAGATGGAGATTTAATTGGCCGTTATTACCATGACGTACAAAAAGAAGCCGTTCGTAACCTAATTTTAGACAAAGGCATCCGTTTAGACGGTAGAAAAACAAACGAAATCAGACCAATTTGGTCAGAAATTGATTATTTACCTTCTACACACGGTTCATCTATTTTTACACGTGGTGAAACACAGGCTTTAGCTACAGTAACTTTAGGTACATCAAGAGAAGCAAACGTAATTGACACACCATCAGATCAAGGAGAAGAGCGTTTTTATTTACATTACAACTTCCCTCCTTTCTCAACTGGTGAAGCAAGACCTTTAAGAGGAACTTCAAGACGTGAAGTTGGACATGGTAACTTAGCACAACGTGCTTTAAAAAACATGATTCCAGCAGATTGTCCTTATACAATTCGTGTAGTTTCAGAAGTTTTAGAATCTAACGGTTCATCATCAATGGCAACGGTTTGTGCTGGTACATTAGCATTAATGGATGCTGGTATTCAAATCTCAAAACCAGTTTCTGGTATTGCAATGGGTTTAATTTCTGATGCAAAAACAGGAAGATGGGCAGTTTTATCTGATATTTTAGGAGACGAAGATCATTTAGGTGATATGGACTTTAAAGTAACAGGTACAAAAGACGGGATTACAGCTTGTCAAATGGATATTAAAATTGAAGGATTAGCTTACGATATTTTAGAAAGCGCTTTAGAACAAGCTAAGGAAGGACGTATGCATATTTTAGGTAAACTTACCGAAACAATTGCTACACCAAATCCAACAGTTAAAGCAAAAGCTCCTAAAATTATCAAGTTCGAAATTCCTAAAGATTTCATTGGTGCTATTATCGGTCCTGGAGGTAAAAACATTCAGGCATTACAAGCAGATACTGAAACAACAATTGTTATTACAGAAGAAGGTGATTTTGGTATTATCGAATTATTAGGTACTAACCAAGAAGGAATGGATAAAGCAATTCAAAGCATTCAAAACCAAACCTTCCAACCTAAAGAAGGAGAAGTTTATTCAGTAAAAGTTACTAAAATTTTAGACTTTGGTGCTGTGGTAGAATTTGTACCTGGTAAAGATTCATTACTTCACGTTTCAGAATTAGATTGGAAACGCATCGAAAAAGTTTCTGATGTATTAAAAGAAGGTGATGTAATCGATGTAAAATACATGGGATTAGATCCAAAAACTAAAAAACCAAAAGTTTCTAGAAAAGCTTTATTACCTCGCCCTCCAAAAGTAGAGAAAAAGGATGAAGCTCCTAAAACAGAAGATAAGCAATAAGCTATTTTAAATAAAAAAAGCACCTCGTAACGAGGTGCTTTTTTTATTTATGCATTTTTATCACATTACCAATAAAACCACAATTCAACAAAAACATTCTCAAACACCAACTACAACACAACGTACATTATTAAAATAACACGTAGATTTTTTGCAGTTTATCAATCAAAAACATCAATTTAAAGTAATAAAAATTGGATAAAAGCTTAATTTTTACTAACTTAGCAATATTGTCATCTGGGTGAAAATTATTTTAATACAAAATAACATCGTTTTACCCCTCTATATATAAAAGTAGTTTTTTTTACTGCTTTATTCATTTTTCGGCATTTTATCATGCTGTCCTAATGTACCATAATGGTATTCTTACACTGTATCTCAAGATACAATTGTACTATTTAAAGACAATCTAAAATTTAGTCATTTATTAATCTCTTCGTTATATTTTAACGAGGACTAAAATCTTTATATTAATATGTCAAATATTAAAGTTGGAATTATTGGAGCTGGTCCAAGCGGATTAGCTATGTTAAGAGCCTTCGAATCCGAACAAAAAAAGGAAATCCAATCCCAGA
This sequence comes from Flavobacterium agricola, assembly GCF_025919725.1. NCBI lineage: Bacteria > Pseudomonadati > Bacteroidota > Flavobacteriia > Flavobacteriales > Flavobacteriaceae > Flavobacterium > Flavobacterium agricola. The sequence continues at coordinate 1,777,652 of NZ_CP081495.1, forward strand.
AATTAAATGTTATGAAAAGCAAGATAACTGGGGTGGAATGTGGAATTATACATGGAGAACCGGTGTAGGTAAATACGGTGAACCAATTCATGGTAGTATGTACAAATATTTGTGGTCAAACGGTCCGAAAGAAGTATTAGAATTTGCCGATTATACGTTTATGGACCATTTTAAACAACCAATTTCTTCATATCCTCCACGCGAAGTACTTTTTGATTATATTCAAGGAAGAATTAAACAAAGTAATGCACGCGAATTTATTAAATTCAACACCGTAGCAAGATGGGTAGATTATTTGGAAGATAAAAAACAGTTCCGTGTAATTTTTGATGACTTAGTAAAAAACGAAACTTTCGAAGAGATTTTTGATTACTTAGTTGTAGGAACCGGCCATTTCTCAACTCCAAACTTACCATATTTTAAAGGTATTGATAATTTTCCTGGTACTGTAATGCATGCACACGATTTTAGAGGTGCAGACCAATTTATTGGTAAAGATATTTTATTAATCGGAAGTAGCTATTCTGCCGAAGATATTGGTGTGCAATGTTACAAACATGGTAGTAAATCAGTTACCATTTCTTATCGTACAAATCCAATTGGAGCTAAATGGCCAAAAGGCATTGAAGAAAAACCTTTAGTAACGCATTTTGAAGGTAATACAGCCTTTTTTAAAGACAGATCTACACAAGAATTTGATGCGGTAGTTTTTTGTACCGGATATCAACACAAATTCCCATTCTTACCAGACAATTTACGTTTAAAAACTAAAAACTGTTTATACCCAGACAACCTATACAAAGGCGTTGTTTTTAATGAAAACGATCATTTATTGTTTTTAGGAATGCAAGATCAATATTACACATTCAACATGTTTGATACCCAAGCTTGGTTTGCACGCGATTATATGTTAGGTAGAATTACATTACCAAGCCAAGAAGAAAGAAACAAAGACATTGAAAAATGGTTGAAATGGGAATCTGAATTAAAATCTGGCGAAGATCATGTTGATTTTCAAACTGCATATATTAAAGAATTAATGCAAGCAACCGATTATCCAACATTTGATATCGATAAAGTTGCCGATATGCTAAAAAGCTGGTTAAACGATAAAGAAGAAAATATTTTAAATTATCGTGATAAAGTTTACACCTCAGTAATGACTGGCGTAACAGCAGAAGAGCACCATACGCCATGGATTAAAGAAATGGACGATAGCTTAGAACGTTATTTAGATGAAGTTGAAGCAGATGAAGCTGAATTAAGTAAAACAAATTACTACTAATAAGCGCTATAAATCAACAACATACAACGTTTTTAAAAAAAGTTTATTATTTTGTAACCTTTTGGTAACATCGTACGTATAACTATTGTACGCATCAGTGCAAATAACCGTAAAAGGCATTACAAATAATATGAGACAACTTAAAATTACCAAGCAGGTTACAAATCGTGAAACCGCATCCCTAGATAAATACCTTCAAGAAATCGGAAAAGTAGATTTAATTACTGCCGATGAAGAAGTTGAATTAGCACAACGCATTAAAGCCGGTGATCAACGCGCTTTAGAAAAATTAACCAAAGCAAACTTACGTTTCGTGGTTTCTGTTGCTAAGCAATACCAAAATCAAGGGTTAACGTTACCCGATTTAATTAACGAAGGTAACTTAGGTTTAATTAAAGCGGCACAACGTTTTGATGAAACACGTGGTTTTAAATTTATTTCATATGCTGTTTGGTGGATTCGTCAATCTATTTTACAAGCTTTAGCAGAACAATCTCGTATTGTACGTTTACCATTAAACAAAATTGGCTCTATTAACAAAATCAATAAAATGTATGCGTTATTAGAACAATCTAACGAACGTGCCCCATCTGCAGAAGAAATTGCTAAGGAATTAGATATGACTGTAAATGATGTAAAAGAATCTATGAAGAATTCTGGACGTCATTTATCTATGGATGCACCTTTAGTTGAAGGAGAAGATTCTAACCTTTACGACGTTTTACGTTCTGGCGAATCTCCAAATCCTGATCGTGAATTAATTCACGAATCATTACGTACTGAAATTGAACGTGCGTTAGAAACTTTAACGCCACGTGAAGCAGACGTAGTTCGTTTATATTTTGGTTTAGGTGACCAACATCCAATGACGTTAGAAGAAATTGGTGAAACTTTTGAATTAACGCGCGAACGTGTTCGTCAAATTAAAGAAAAAGCAATTCGTCGTTTAAAACACACCTCTCGAAGCAAAATTTTAAAAACATATTTAGGATAATTTTATTCTAATAAAACATAACAAACAGCATTAAAACTGTTCGTTTTTTGATTGATGATTGAACTCCGGCTGATTACCGGAGTTTTTTTATTTTATTTTGTACCTTTGCTAAAACACACAACAAATAAAATGAATTCAAAACTAATTGCACCCTCAGTATTAGCAGCAGATTTTGCTAATTTACAACGCGATATTGAAATGATTAATCAGTCAGAAGCAGATTGGTTTCATATTGATATTATGGACGGCGTATTTGTACCAAACATATCTTTTGGTATGCCCGTGTTAGAAGCCATAAATAAACATGCTAAAAAAACAATCGATGTACATTTAATGATTGTTGATCCTGATCGTTATATTCAAACTTTTAAAGATTTAGGAGCAGATATTTTAACTGTGCATTACGAAGCTTGTACGCATTTACATCGTTCTTTACAAGCTATAAAATCTGCCGGGATGAAAGCTGGAGTTGCAATTAATCCACATACAAACGTTGCTTTATTAGAAGATTGTATTGCTGATATTGATTTAGTTTGTATTATGAGCGTAAATCCAGGTTTTGGAGGACAATCTTTTATAGAAAATACCTATAAAAAAGTAAAACAACTTAAAGAAATTATTACACGTAACCAAGCCAATACCTTAATTGAAATTGACGGAGGCGTAACCAACAAAAACGCAAAAGCTTTAGTTGATGCTGGTGCCGATGTTTTAGTTGCTGGTAGTTATGTTTTTAAAGCTAAAAACCCGATAGAAACAATTGCTGATTTAAAACAGATTATAAAATAAAAAAAAGAGCGTTTAAAACGCTCTTTTTTTATTCTTCGTATTGAGATATATAATATTTTAATAAATCTATCGTAGTAACAATTCCAACTAATTTGTCGTGCTCAACCACAGGAAGCGCATTAAAATTAGCTTCGCTTAATAAAATAGCGACTTCTTTAATTGGTGTCCAAGGAAAAACGGTTAAAACTTGTTTACTCATAACTTGCTCTAAAGTAAAAGCATTATAAACAACCGTTTCAATATTAGTTTCGGCATCATCACCTTGATCAGCAAAACAAACTTTTTGCAAATCGGTGTAACTTAACATACCAATAACCTGGTTAGCTCTTACAACGGGCAAATGTCTAATTTTATGTTTTTTAAACAAATCTTCAGCTTTAGTTAATTGATCGTCGTAATTCAATTTTACTAAATTGGAAGTCATAATTCGAGAAACCGGATCTAAAGCTTTCATACTAAATGGATTTTACTTAAATATACAAAAATATTTAAAACCAAAAACTGATAAAAAACAACAAAAGCACTTTACAAAAAAGTAAAGTGCTTTTGTTGCGACCGCGGAGGGGCTCGAACCCCCAACCCTCAGAGCCGAAATCTGATATTCTATCCAGTTGAACTACGCGGTCATTAGCTTAATCTACGCTAATAATTTTTTTACAATGGTAGAAACTGTTTTACCATCTGCCTGACCAGCTAAAACTTTAGATGCTATCCCCATAACCTGCCCCATAGCAGCCATTCCAGCAAAACCACCTTCGGTAATGATATTTTTTACAATAATTTCAACTTCTTGTTCTGATAATTGTTTTGGTAAAAACTGCTCGATAACAGTAATTTGAGCTAATTCTGGTTCAGCCAAATCTGATCTACCTTGTTCTGTATAAATAGCTGCGCTATCTTTACGCTGTTTTACTAATTTTTGTAATAGCTTTATTTCATCTTCTTCTGTAAAGTTACCTTCACTTCCTGATGTTTGGGCTAACAATATTTCTGATTTAATAGCACGTAACGCTTCTAAAGCAACAGTATCTTTTGCTTTCATAGCAGTTTTAAGTGCTTCTGTAATTTTTGCTTGTAAACTCATGGTTGCAAAATTTTTAGTTGCACAAATTTAACAAATAACCCGAAACCATAAAAGTTTCGGGTTAAAGATATTTGATATTTTTTTAAAAAAATCTAATCTACGTTATCGTGTAAAAAAGAATTGTTCGATCTCATTTTTAACTCATTGTTTTCCGTTGTGTTAACAGAAATACGAGATGTACCTTTATTTTCGGTAGTACTTAAGTTAATACCCAAGCGTTCGTAAGCTGGTCTTTCTAACTCAGGAACGTTGCGGCTGTTAGAAAATGTATGATTAAACTCTTTCATTTTTAACTTACGCGCTTCTACCCGAGCTTTAAGTGTTTCTTGATGCTCTTTTGTTTTAAGTAAATCTTCGTTTTCGCGGGTTACGTAAAAACTTTTCGCCTTGAGGAACCGATTTCTCTACACGAACCGTCATTTGTAAATCCGGATCTTCTTCTTTATCTTCAAGCTTAGTTTCTGCTTTAACAACTGGTTTAGCATTGGTTAAGGCAGATTCTTGCTCTAAATAATCATAATTTAAAATGTGTTTAACAACATCTTCCTGTTTTGTTTCTAATTTAGGTTCAACCTCAAAATTTGGATCAATTTGTGGCTCAGCAGGAGCAACTTCATCAGAAACTTGAATAGTTTCGTTTAATAAAAACAAACTTGATGTATTTGCACTTGGTTGCTGTTTTAACTCGAAATTCAGATTATTTTCAGGTTGATTTGGCTGAGACGGTGCGCTTAACTTTTGCTCAAACAAATTAGGTTTTACAACTTCAATTGGTTTAATCGGATGCGGTGCAGATTGAACTGTTTTAATTTCTATTTGAGGTGTTGGTTTAGAAACCGGAAAATCTAAATTTTCGGGAGCAACGATATCAAAAAAGCTATCTAATTCATTAACTACCGGAGCTTCTGGTACAACATTAGCAATTGGTTCTGTTACTTGAGCTTGCGGTTTTTCTAAATCAGCATCTAAAACATGTACAATACGTTTTTCTGGTACCGGTTTTACAGCAGGTACATCAAAAGCTTTATCTAAATTATTTTGAACTACTGCATTTGTTAAACTTGAATTAGATGAAACCGATTTTACGCCCGGTGTTAAATTAAGTTCTTGAGTAACTGATTGCTCTGCACCCAACATGTGCTTAATAACATTGTCTTTGTTGATTAATTCTGATTGTTGTTCAAAATTAAATCCAGTAGCAATTACGGTTACAGAAACAGAATTTCCTAATTTTTCATCATTACCAACCCCCATAATGATATTGGCATTATGTCCGGATTCGTTTTGAATGTAATCGTTAATTTCTCCTATTTCATCAATAGTAATTTCATCTTCCATTTCAGTACCACAAACAATTAATAATAATACGTTTTTGGCACCTGTAATACGATTCTCGTTTAACAATGGTGAATCTAAGGCAGCAACCACAGCATCTTTTGCACGATTTTCACCAGATGCAGTTGCCGATCCCATAATAGCTGTTCCGCTATTAGAAAGTACGGTTTTTGCATCACGTAAGTCAATATTCATGGTATAATGTTGCGAAATTACTTCGGCAATACCACGTGATGCGGTTGTTAAAACCTCATCAGATTTGGCATATCCTGCTTTAAATCCTAAGTTTCCGTAAACTTCACGCAATTTGTTGTTGTTTATAACAATTAACGAATCTACGTGTTTACGTAATCTTTCAACTCCTAATAAAGCTTGTTCGTGACGAATTTTACCTTCAAATTGAAAAGGAATTGTAACAATACCAACGGTTAAAATGTCTTTATTTTTGGCTAATTCTGCAATTACTGGTGCAGCACCGGTTCCGGTACCACCACCCATTCCGGCAGTAATAAAAACCATTTTTGTGTTTTTATCTAAAACACGGTCAATTTCTTCAATACTTTCTTGCGCAGCTAAACTTCCAATTTCTGGGTTTGCACCAGCACCTAAACCTTCAGTTAAATTAACACCTAACTGGATTTTTGTTGGCACCGGGCTATTTTCTAGCGCTTGCGAGTCGGTATTACAAATAATAAAATCAACCCCTTTAATGCTTTGGTTAAACATGTAGTTAATTGCATTACTACCGCCACCACCTACACCAATAACTTTGATTACATTTGATTGACCACGTTCCATATCAAATGCTAACTTTGTGCCTAATCCTGAATTATTTTCCATAGTAATCCTTCGGTTTAATCAACGTTGTCTATAAAATCTTTGAACTTATCTACCAAGTTTTTATAAAACGGACGTTTTGTTTTTTCAACTTTAATTTCTTCTTTTTGGTCTGGTTTGCTTGTTTCTACAATTTCGATTTCTTCGGTTTCTTCTAACGAATCTTCGGTAGATAAAACTGTTTTTTCGAGTTGATTTTGTAGAGTAGCTTTATTTTTTTTATTTTCTAGCTCTTGTTCTTTACGTAAGGTAATATCGTTGTTTTCGATTCCACGCATTAATAAACCTATTGCTGTTGCGTAAGTTGGCCCAGATGAACCTTTTATTAAATCTGGTGCTTCGTCGGTTAAATGTTCTTGCGGATGACCGATACGGGTATCTAATCCGGTAATATATTCAACCAATTCTTTTATGTGCTTTAGCTCGGCACCGCCTCCTGTTAAAACAATACCAGCAATTAATTTTTTGCGTTGTTCGTCGTAACCGTATGCTTTAATTTCATCAAAAACATACTCTAAAATTTCAGCAGCACGTGCGTGAATTATACGAGAAAGGTTTTTTAATGATATTTCTTTAGGATCTTGTCCTCTGAAACTTGGTATTGCAACAATTTCGTTATCGCGATTGTAATCAGGCCAAGCAGATCCGAATTTTATTTTTAAGGCTTCAGCTTGTTTTTCTATAATAGAACATCCTTCTTTAATATCGTCTGTTATGGCGTTACCTCCAAAAGGAATTACTGCGGTGTGACGGATAATACCATCTTTAAAAATGGCTAAATCTGTAGTTCCACCTCCTATATCAATTAAAGCTACACCCGCTTCTTTTTCATCATTACTTAATACAGCATCTGCAGATGCAAGCGGTTCTAAGGTTAAAACCTCAAGGTTTAATCCCGCTTCTTTAATACAACGGCCCACGTTACGAATTGATGAAGCCTGTCCAACAACTACGTGAAACTTAGCTTCTAAACGTAAACCTGCCATACCGATTGGTTCTTTAGATTCTGAAGTTCCGTCTATTAAAAATTCTTGTGGAAGAATATGTAAAATTTCTTCACCAGCTAATAAGGTTAACTTACGAACTTGATTTATTAAGCTGTTTATATCGCTTTCTTCAATTACATCTTCAAGATTATTTCTAACAATATAATCGGTGTGTTGAATACTACGTATGTGCTGCCGCAATACCAGCAACAACGTTGCTAATTTGCATTCCAGCTGCCTCCTCGGCCATTGTAATAGCTTGTTGTATGGATGAGATGGTTTGCGTAATGTTGTTTACAACACCACGTGATACACCTAAACTTTTTGTTTTGCCAAAACCAAGTACTTCTATTTTATCGTACTCGTTTTTACGGCCAATAATGGCAACAATTTTTGTTGTTCCAATATCTAATCCTACAGCTATATTTTCCTTACTCATATTCATTTTTTATTTACTGCAAACTACTTGTTGGGTAAATTTTAAATTCACTTCTTTGTAGTTGTTTACAATTGAATCTTGCAATGTATGTTGTATAAAAGCTTTGTAATTATTAAATTTTTTATCTACTTCGGTTACATTTCCGAAAATAATTTGAAAATCGAAGTTTCTGTCTGTTAAGATAACACTTCGTGAAGGAAAAATCTTAACTCCAATTATACTTTTTTTCAAAAAATCATCAGAATGTATCTTTTGTAACAAAAAATTAACATCTTTAAGGGTTGTTTCGTTAATTTCCCCAGTTACAATGGGCACTCGAGCTGCATAATTACTTGTTGTGTTCATGGTGTTTCCATTTCTATCCAAGTAAAACGAATCTCCGTTGGCAAACACCCTACCTACGGGTTCTTTCTGCAATATTTGGGCAACTAAAATACCTTCTATGGTTTTATAAACATGAACCGTTTCTATTTTATCGTTGTTTTGCAACACATTTTCTAGTTCATGTAATGCCTTGTAATTTTTATCTAAATTGCTTTTAAATGATAAATTTTCATGAATGATTTTGTTTACTTCAGATTCGGTAATGTACACGTTATCTTCGCCTACAAAATCAATACGTGTTTGTAATTCTCTGCGACTGGCATTTTTATCAGCCGAAAAAGAATATAAAAAATAAATTACTCCGAATAATAAAATTAACCTAACGTCAATCCATTTAATTTTTTTTAGCATCTAAAGCTTTTTTAATATCATGAATCATTTCACCAATATCACCCGCACCAATGGTTACCAGCACATCAAAATCAGCCTTTACAATTGCATCAATCAATTCGTTTTTAGCAACTAATTTTTTATTTGTGTTATCAACTTTATCTAATAACCATTGCCCGGTAACGCCCTCAATAGGTAATTCGCGAGCGGGATAAATATCTAACAAAAACAAATGATCGAATTTGGCAAGCGATTCGGCAAAGCCATCAATAAAATCGCGTGTGCGCGAATACAAATGCGGCTGAAATACAGCTAACACTTTTTTACCTGGGTACAATTCGCGAACTGCTTGGTGCACCGCATTAATTTCGGTTGGATGATGTGCATAATCATCAATAAACACAAATTTTTCAGAACGTATTTGGTATGAAAATCTGCGACGAACCCCTTTAAACGTAGCTAATGCAGCAACAATTTTTTCTGAATCAATTCCGTACGTGTACGCCATAGCAAAAGCAATTAAAGCATTGGTTAAGTTATGATGCCCAGGTAAGGCAAACTTTACATTGTTTATTTGCTGAGTTGGTGTTACAATGGTAAATACATACCAACCATTTTCTATTCTAACATTTGTTGCTTTAAAATTAGAATCGTCATTAATTCCAATAGTTATGGCTTGCAACGGAACGCCTTGATTAATAAACAAATGATTTGCGTCTACTTTGTTTGCAAATTCGTTAAACGAATCAATTACATGTTGCTCATCACCATAAATATCTAAATGATCGGCATCCATAGATGTAACGCAAGCTAAATTAGGATGCAGTTGTAAAAACGATCGATCAAATTCATCGGCTTCAACCACGGTAACCGTTTTTCCGTTACCAATTAAATTGGTTTGGTAGTTTTCAGCAATTCCGCCTAAAAAAGCAGTAACATCAGCGCCACAAGCATATAAAATATGACCTAAAATACTTGATGTTGTAGTTTTACCGTGCGTACCTGCCACAGCAAAACAAAACGTATCTTTAGTAATAATTCCTAAAACTTCGGCACGTTTTTTAACCTCGAAACCGTGATCTAAAAAATAATTTAATTCACTATGATTTTTTGGTACAGCCGGCGTATAAACAACCAATGTATTGGCTTGATTTTTATATTGGGGTGCAATTAAATCGCAATTATCAGTAAAATGAATTTCAATTCCTTCAGCAATTAATTCTTGTGTTAATTGCGTTGGTGTTTTATCGTAACCCGCAACATTTTTACCAATATTTTTAAAATATCGGGCAATAGCGCTCATTCCGATTCCGCCAATTCCTACAAAATATACATTTTCAATATTAGCTAACTTCATTTTGAAATTCTAAGAACTTAAATTAATTCTATTATATTTTTTACAATTTCTTTGGTTGCATTGGGCTTGGCTAAGCTTTTAAACTTACTGCTCATGCTTTGTTGCAACTCGGTATTTTGAATTAGATTCTGAAAAATAGGTTTAAAACTATTTTCTAAATCTTTTTCTTTTATTAAAAGTGCAGCTTGCTGATCAACAATTGCTTGAGCATTTTTAGTTTGATGATCTTCGGCAACGTTTGGTGACGGAATAAAAATAGTAGGTTTTGCTACTAAAGCTAATTCTGAAACCGATGATGCGCCCGAACGTGAAATAATAAAATCTGCAGCAGCATAAACTAAATCCATTCTTTCAATAAAATCGAGTACTTGAATGCCGTTTGCCGGATCGTTGTACTTTTTATATTCGTTAAAATAAAATTTACCACATTGCCAAAGCACTTGTAAATTTTGATTTTTAAAAAATTCTAAATTATTTGCTACCAAAACATTTATAGCACGTGCACCTAAACTTCCGCCTAAAACAACAAGTGTTTTTTTATTAGGTTCAAGCTGAAAGTTTTGAAGCGCTTGTTGCTTTACCGATTGGCTTGTCGCAATATCTGAACGTACCGGATTACCTGTTATACGAATCAGCTGTTTCGGAAAAAAGCGCTCTAAATCTGGATACGCAACACAAATAGCTTTTGCTTTTTTAGCTAAAAGTTTATTTGTAATGCCCGGATATGAGTTTTGCTCTTGAATTACCGTTGGAATATGCATCCAGTTTGCAACCTGCATTACAGCTCCGCTAGCAAAACCACCCGTACCAACAACTACATCGGGTTTAAATTGACGTAGGATACCATACGATTTCCATAAGCTTGAAATTAACTTGAAAGGAAACATAAGGTTGCTTAGCGTTAACTTGCGTTGAATTCCACTAATCCAAAGGCCTTTAATTGCATAGCCCGCTTGCGGTACTTTTTGCATTTCCATTTTATCTTTTGCTCCAACAAAAAGCAAATCGGCGTCAGGAAACTGACTTTTTATTTCGTTAGCAATGGCAATTGCCGGATAAATATGTCCGCCTGTACCACCACCGCTTATTAATATTTTATATTTTTTACTCATTTAGTTACGCATTTTTTTCTACCACGCTAAAAGCTTCTGCAACTTGTTCGTCGGTTGGATTAAATTCTGCTTCATTTTTCTCTGGTTTCTTAATTGTTTTTTCAACTTCTTTCTTAGGGCTTAATTGAGCAGTTACACTTAATATAACACCGATTGAAGCACAAGTAATCCAGATTGACGTACCACCGCTACTAATTAAAGGTAATGGTTGCCCCGTTGTAGGAAACAATTGCACGGCTACCCCCATATTTACAAAAGCTTGAATGATGATTGGAAAACCTAATCCGTAAATTAATAACCTACCAAAGGAATCGGTTACTTTTATGGAATTGATTATAAACCTGAAAAACAAGCTGAGATAAACAAAAATTAATAGAAATGCGCCAAATAAGCCATATTCTTCAACAATAATTGCAAAAATAAAATCGGATGAAGATTGCGGTAAAAAGTTTCGTTGAACGCTTTTACCCGGTCCTAAACCAAAAACTTTACCGGTTGCAATAGCAATGTTTGCATTTTCAGTTTGATAATTATCTACTTGCTTCTCATCATCTGCCGTAAAGCGTTCTATACGCGCTTTCCATGTAGAAAAACGAGAGGGCAATTTGTCTGGAAAAATAGTTGCTAATGCCACTAATAAAATCACTAAAACAGCTGTAATTCCGGCAACATTAAGCAAATATTTAATCGGATATCCTCCTAAAAAAATCAACAAAATATTGGTTGCTAACAACAAAACTCCTGTAGATAAATTTGCAGGAATAATTACTGCAACAAAAGCTGCAATAGGTAACCACAATAACAACAAAGAACGTTTAAAATCGAACGGCGTTTTACTATCTGCCTTTTTGGCTAAATAATGCGCGATATACATATTTAGAATAACAAAGGCCATTGCAGAAGGCTGAAAGGTTACGTTTATAAACGGTACCTTAATCCAACGGCTGGCATTTGCACCGGCAATTACATTATTTCCAAGAGCAGTAACAACCAGTAATATAAAAACACAAGGCAACAAAAAATAGATAATATAAGTTAGCTTTTGGTACTTTACTTTACTAGCCAAGTAAACAAAAAACAACCCAATACTTACGTGCAACGCGTGTTTAAAAAAATGCGAATAAACAGTTCCGTTTTTTAATTACCAACGATAAGTTTGCACTTGCACTAAATACCGGCATGAAAGAAAACAGTGCAAGCAAGGTTACTAAAACCCAAATGGTTTTGTCACCACGTAAGCCAGCAACTATTCTTTTAAACAAACTTATCATTATTGATTATAAATTTTGAACGGCGTTTTTAAATTTTCTTCCACGATCTTCATACGATTCGAACAAATCAAAACTTGCACAAGCTGGTGATAATAAAACGGTATCTCCGGGCTCTGCCAATGCATGTGCAGTTTTTACACATTCATCCATGGAATCGGTTTCAACAATTGTATCTATTACATCTTTAAAGGTTTCAATAATTTTTTTATTATCTACCCCCAAACAAACAATAGCTTTTACTTTTTCACGTACTAAAGGCATCAATTCTAAATAATCGTTTCCTTTATCTACCCCACCAACAATCCAAACGGTTGGCGTTGTCATGCTATCTAAAGCAAAAAAAACGGCATTTACATTAGTTGCTTTAGAATCGTTAATATATTGTACGTTTTGAATTTTAAGTACTTTTTCTAATCGGTGTTCAGCGCCGTTAAAATTTGCTAAACTTGAACGTAACGATTCGTCTTGAATGTCAAGAATTTTAGCTACCGTTGCAGCTGCCATAGCATTTTTTAAATTGTGTTTGCCTTTTACCGATAAATTATCTGTACTCATAGTAAAACGTTTTTGGTTAATAACCACAACCATTTGGTTGTTTTCTAAAAAAGCGCCTTCATTAAATTTTTGAGTTAATGAAAACGGTAATTTTTTAGCTTGAGTTTGATGCGTTTTAAACCAGCGTTGAATTTCTACATCATCTGCATCGTAAATAAAAAAATCGGATGCGGTTTGATTTTCAGTAATTCTAAATTTAGCAGCGATATATTCGTCATAATTGTAATGATATCGATCTAAATGATCTGGACTTAAATTGGCTAACACAGCAATATTGGGAGCGAAATTTACTATTCCGTCTAACTGAAAACTACTTAACTCGAGCACATAAATGGCTTTATCATTTTCAGCAACTTGTTGTGCATAACTCATTCCAATATTTCCGGCTAAACCTGCATCTATTCCGGCTTGTTCCATAATAAAATGGGTTAACAACGTGGTGGTTGTTTTACCATTGCTTCCGGTTATTCCAATTACTTGCGCTTTGGAATGTTGAGAAGCAATTTCTATTTCTGAAACAATTTGTATTTGATTTGCAATCAATTTTTGAACAATGGGCGCTTTGTCAGGAATTCCTGGACTTTTCATTACCAAATCAGCAGCTAAAATAACCGATTCAGAATGTTGCTTTTCTTCCCACGCAATATGATGCACATCAAGTTCTTTTTTATATTTATCTAAAATAGTTCCGAAATCAGACACAAAAACTTGATAGCCTAATTTTTGACCTAAAATAGCCGTTCCAACTCCGCTTTCGCCACCGCCTAAAACAACCAACTTTTTCATACGTAATTAGCGCAGCTTAAGAGAAACTAATGAAAAAATTGCTAAGAAAATTGCTACAATCCAAAAGCGTGAAACAATTTTACTTTCATGCAATCCTTTTTTCTGAAAATGGTGATGTAACGGTGCCATTAAAAAAATGCGTCGCCCTTCGCCATATTTCTTTTTCGTAAATTTAAAATAGGTTACTTGCATTACTACTGACAAGTTTTCTACTAAAAATATTCCACATAAAATTGGTATTAAAAGTTCTTTACGAACAGCAATTGCTAAAACTGCAATAATACCACCAATGGTTAAACTTCCGGTATCTCCCATAAAAACCTGAGCTGGATAGGTGTTGTACCATAAAAAACCAACTAAGGCACCTACAAAGGCGGCGATAAAAATACTGAGTTCACCAATGTTAGGGATGTACATAATGTTAAGGTAATTTGAAAAAACAATGTTACCAGAAACAAAGGCAAAAACACCTAATGCTAAAACCGATATGGCCGATGTTCCGGCTGCTAAGCCATCAATCCCATCGGTTAAATTGGCACCGTTAGAAACGGCTGTAATGATAAAAATTACAACTGGAATAAAAATGATCCAAGCATAATTTTCATACCCATCTCCTAACCAAACTAATAAATCAGCATAATCAAATTCATTATTTTTAAAGAACGGAATGGTTGTTGCAGTTGATTTTTCGGCGTACATTTTTACAGGGCCAGAAATACTTGCGTCTGTAATTACATTTGATGTTTGAGTTAAAACCGTTGTTGGTTTTGCTGTATCCATTCTAACTGTTACGGCAGGATGGAAATACAAAATAAACCCAACAATTAAACCTAAACCTATTTGACCAATTACTTTAAATCGGCCTTTTAATCCTTCTTTATCTTTTTTAAATACTTTAATATAATCGTCTAAAAAACCAATGATTCCCATCCAAACGGTGGTAATAATCATTAAAATAATATAAACGTTATTTAGCTTAGCTAATAATAAAACCGGAACTAAGGTTGCTAAAATAATGATTAGCCCACCCATTGTAGGGGTTCCTGCTTTTTCTGTTTGTCCTTGTAAACCTAATTCGCGAACGGTTTCGCCAATTTGCAACTTGCGCAAATAGTTAATAATTGTTTTACCAAAAATGGTAGAAATTAATAAGGATAAAATGATGGCTAAACCCGAACGAAAGGTTATGTATCTAAAAACCCCAGTTCCTGGTAAATCGGTCACTTTATGTAAATAATCAAATAAATAATAAAGCATTAGCTTATTGGTTTACAAATAAAAATTCAGTTACAATTTTAAAATCATCAAAATCATGGCGCACGCCATTAATTTCTTGATACGTTTCATGCCCTTTGCCGGCAATTAAAATAATATCTTTTGCATTTGCCATTTGACACGCGGCTTTAATAGCTTGTTTTCGGTCTAAAATGCTCAAGGTTTTATTAAAATATTCGGCCGGTACTCCTTTTTCCATTTCATCTAAAATGGTTTGTGGATTTTCGGTACGCGGATTATCTGACGTAAAAATTACCTTATTGCTATATTGTGCAGCAATTTTTGCCATTTCCGGTCTTTTAGTTTTGTCACGGTCGCCACCGCAACCAACCACCGTAATTATATTTTCGTTCTTTGTTCTAATTTCTTTAATTGTTTTTAACACATTTTCTAGCGCATCTGGCGTATGTGCATAATCTACAATTGCTGTGATTTGATTTGGCGAAACAACATATTGAAAACGCCCTGTAACGCTATTTAATTCGCTTATTAATCGCAAGACTTCGGCTTGAGGTAAACCTAAATTTATCGCCGTAGCATAAATAGCTAATAAATTATATGCATTAAAATTACCTACCAGTTTAGACCAAACTTCGTGATTGTCGATTCGTAACAACAAACCTGAAAAATGATTTTCTAAAATTTTTGCTTGATAATTTGCATACGTTTTAATGGCGTAATTAAATTTTTTAGCTGCTGTGTTTTGTAACATTAACGCACCATTTTTATCATCTGCATTGGTAATTGCAAAAGCATTTTTAGATAACTGATCAAAAAATGCTTTTTTAGCATCGCGGTACGCCGCAAACGAATGGTGATAATCTAAATGATCGTGCGAAAGATTGGTGAAAATTCCGCCAGCAAAATCTAAAGCTGTTGTACGATGCTGATCAATTCCGATCGAGCTTACTTCCATAAAACAAAATTCGCAGCCCTGAGTTACCATTTCGTTTAAATAATAATTTATTAAAACGCTATCGGGCGTGGTATGATTGGTTTTATATTCGGTAGTATGAACCAATATTTTTACAGTAGAAATAAGACCGACTTTATACCCCGCATTGGTAAACAATTGATACAACAAAGTTGCTACCGTTGTTTTGCCGTTGGTACCCGTTACGCCAACTAATTTTAATTTGCTTGACGGCTCGTTGTAATAATTTGCGCTCATATAAGCCAAAGCTTCGCTTGCATTTTGTACCACAACATATGTTATTTGTTGTTGTAACTGCTCCGGAAGCTGCTCACATATTATGGCTTTTGCACCTAAAGCAATTGCTTTATCAATATAAAGATGCCCGTCGGTTAATGTTCCTTTAATAGCAACAAACACATCATGCGCATTCACGTTTCTAGAATCGAAAACAATTTTATTGATTTCGATATGTGTTGATCCATGCACTGCCTGAATGGCAACTTTATATAATATGTCTTTTAATACTTTCACGCAAATTCTAATATTATTGTTGTGTTTGGAACAATTTTAGATCCAGGAGCTAAAGATTGCTTTTTAACTTTACCGGTTGGGTTACCAGACAGTTTAACTTTAAAACCTAAATTTTCTAAAATTGCAATTGCATCCATACCTGCTACGCCTTTTAAATTAGGCACCGTTTTAGCATTGGCTTGCAATTGGGTGTATTTATCGTATTCTAACTTTTGTTTATCTACTACCTCATTAATCTTCACAATTTCATTGGTAGAAGGTACATCAGTAAATATTTTTTGAGCAATTCGTTTAAAAACCGGGCCTGCTACATCACCACCATAATAACCACGTTTTGGATTTGGTTTATGAATAACCACCACGCACGAATATTTTGGGTTTTCTGCCGGAAAAAACCCAGCAAAAGATGAGGCGTAGTACATTTGATTATCTCCTTTATGGTAATCAACCTGAGCGGTTCCGGTTTTACCTGCCATTGAAAAATTAGGCGAATACAAACTTTTACCGGTTCCGTGTTCTACAGCTCGTTTTAACAAATCTTTCAACTGAGCCAAAGTTTCGTCTGAACAAACTTTGGGATGAATGATTTCTTTATCAAACTTTTTAATGCTTTTGTTCCACTTTTTAATTTCTTTCACAAACAAAGGTTTAATCATTTCTCCATCGTTTGCAACGGCATTGTAAAAAGTTAACATTTGCAAAGGCGTTAAATTAATTCCGTATCCGTATGCCATCCATGGTAAAGAAATGCTTGACCAAGTTTTATCTGTTGGCTGTGGAATAAGCGGTTTACCTTCTCCCACAATCGGAATTCCTAACGGTTTATTTAGCCCCATATCATTCATTCGGTTTACAAATTGACTCGGATTATCCTTGTACGCATCATAAACGGCTTGAACTATTACGGTATTTGACGATTTTTCGAATCCTTTACCTAATGATATTTTACCATATCCGCGGCGGTTGGAATCTCGAACCGAATAACCGTGTATTTTATACGTTCCATCAAAACTATCAAAGACCTGAGCGGTATCAACCTTTTTATCATCTAACAAAGCCATCATAGAAAATAGCTTAAAGGTTGAACCTGGATCCTGAATTTCGCCCACGGCGTAATTCATTCTTTCATAATATTGTCCTAAAGATCCGCGGCCTAAATTGGCAATAGCTTTTACTTCGCCCGTTTTGGTTTCCATAACCACCACCGAGCCGTGATCTGCATCATACTTAACTAATTGCTTTAAAAGCGCATGATGAGCAATATCTTGTATGTAAACATCAATGGTTGAAACAATATCGTAACCATCTACCGGTTCTTTATAGTTAAAATCACTGATGGGTTTCCATTGTGAACGTGCAAATTTTTGCATCAATTGAAAACCATTTTCACCACTTAATTCTTTATTAAAAGAACCTTCAATCCCGATTGGATTAATGGTTCCGTCTGCATTTGTTCGGTAATCACCAATTGTCCTTTCGGCAATTTTACCCATTGGATGCTCGCGAATGGTTTTAGTTTCTACAATTATTCCGCCTTTATTGGCGCCAAGATTAAAAAGCGGAAACTTTTTAATGCGGGAATAATCAGTAAAACTTAAATTACGTGTTATAAAATAGTACCTTTTACCAGCGCTACGTGCTTTACGTAATTTTTCTAACCAATCTAATCGGTGCCCACCTAACATTACCGACAACGAATCTGCCAAACCTGCCGAGTACTTTGTAAAATTTTCGGTACTTGGTGCTACAGCATCAAAGCTTATGGTATATTTTGGGACCGATGTTGCTAATAAGCTTCCGTCGGCAGAATAAACATTTCCACGATTTGCAGGAACTTCTATTTCGCGAATGGTTCGGCTTCGAGCAATTTCACGATAATCTTCACCTTCGGGTCCAACAATTAAAAACAATCTGTATAATACGCCCAAAGCAATTATTAAAATAAATGCAACAACTAGTACTAAACGTCCGGTACTAAAAGAGCTTTTTTTATTTACTCCCATAACCTTTCAAAAAAATTACTAGTATTATCTTTTACTTTAATTTTAACCGGAGCTACCTCAGATGGATAAATACCTTTGCGTTCCATTTTTCTAGAAATGCTGGATTCCATTTTCATTTCCATCAATTCAGAACGTTTGTCTACAAATTCTGATCGTAGTTCCTTAACTTGTTCTGTTAGTTGAATGATTTGAATGGCTTTGCTTTCGTACCAATGCGAATTGGCAATCATTATAATACCTAACAGCAAAAGAAATAATATAAACTTCCAGCGGGCAAATGCATCTTTACCAGAAAGCTGCTTCGCTTTTAGAAAATCATATATAACTTCTTTATTCATTTTTTACTTTTTTTCTGCAATCCTTAATTTTGCACTACGTGCCCTATTGTTACGTTCAATTTCTTCTTCAGTCGGAACAATTAGTTTACCTATGCTTTTAAAAGGCACTTCAAAACGGCCAAACATATCACGTTCAGGTTCGCCCTCAAACATGCCATTTTTAATAAAGCGCTTTACCAATCGGTCTTCTAATGAATGGTACGAAATAACGCTTAATCTGCCTTCTGGCTTTAAAATTTCTAGTGATTGAACTAAAAATTCTTTTAAAACTTCTATTTCTTGATTTACTTCGATACGAATACCTTGGTAAATTTGAGCTAAAATTTTATTACTGCGGTGCGGGTAAAAAACGAGCTAAAACAGCTTTTAACTGCTCTGAGTTTTTTATCGGTTCTTTTTCGCGTGCTTCAACAATGGTACGAGCAATAGCACGCGCATTGGTTAGTTCAGCATATTCAGCAAAAATATTTTTAAGTTCCACTTCGTCGTACTCGTTAACAACATTGTACGCAGAAATATCACCGTTTTGATTCATACGCATATCTAACTCAGCTTCAAAACGTGTAGAAAACCCACGTTCGGCAACATCAAATTGATGCGATGAAACACCTAAATCTCCTAAAATACCATCAACTTCACGAACGTTATGAAAACGTAAAAAACGTTTGATGTATCTGAAGTTTTCATTAATTAAAACAAATCTAGGATCGTCAAGCGCGTTAGCTAAAGCATCTAAATCCTGATCAAAAGCAAATAATTTACCGTTTGGACCTAAACGCGAAAGAATTTCACGCGAGTGCCCCCCACCACCAAAGGTTACATCTACATACACACCATCGGGCTTAATATTTAAGCCATCGACAGTTTCTTTCAACAATACGGGGTTATGATATTCTAAATTCATCTCCATTAAAATCTCCCATTACCTGCTCGGCTAAATCAGAAAAATCTTCGTCGGTCATGGCAATGGCTTGTTCATATAAATTTTTGTCCCAAATTTCGATATGATTTAAATTGGCTGTTAAAACAATATCTTTAGAAATTTGGCTGTACTCAATTAAATCTTTTGCTAATAAAAAACGGCCTGCATCATCAATTTCAATCACCTTCATTCCTGCCTGGTACATTCTGGCAAATTGTTGGTTCTTTTTAGTGAACTGATTTAGCTGGCCTAACTTAGCGGCAATCTTTTCCCACTCCTGCATTGGATACAATTCGATACATTTTTCGAATATAGATCGCTTTACTACAAAACCTGCTTCTAGGTTTGGTAGCTGCTTTTTTAGGGCAGAAGGTATTGAAACCCTGCCCTTTGCGTCGATCTTACATTCATATGTACCAATAAATCCTATCATCCTGCAGAATTTAGATTAGGTTATATACAAAAATATATTTTTTTTTCCACTTTTTACCACATTTTCCCACAATGTTAGAAAAAATTATCAACAAAAACGCAAAACCCCATTCAAACACCTAATTACACTGATTGTTAGCGATTTAAAAAAAACAGAAAAAGTAAAAACAAAATCGAATGAAGTAAGAAACAGACTATTAAAATAACGTTTTTTTTTCAAAAAAGGAAGTGAATAATATGGCAAAAAATAGTTAAATCGCCTAAAACTCATTTTTTATAAAAAAACACATTATTTACAGTTTTATACAAACATCACACAAAAAAAGACTTATATTTGCAAATCGCAAATGCTTATAATTTTAATGAAACAAGCTTTAAAAAAAGAAGGTAAATACAGCTATCTGGAAGTGGGTGAAGGAACTACACCAATAATCATTTTACATGGATTAATGGGTGGGTTAAGTAACTTTGATGGTGTAATTGACTACTTTTCTAAAAAAAATTATAAAATTGTTTTCCCCGAATTACCGCTTTACAACAGTAACATTTTAAAAACCAATGTAAAAGCTTTTGCAAAATATGTAAAAGACTTTATTGATTTTAAGGGATTTGACAAGGTAATTTTGTTAGGAAACTCATTAGGCGGGCACATAGCCCTTTATCATGCTAAAATTAACCCAGAAAAAATGGCTGGTTTAATTTTAACCGGTAGCTCGGGCTTATACGAAAGCGCTATGGGTGATAGCTACCCACGACGTGGAGATTACGAGTTTATTAAGAAAAAGGCGCAAGATGTATTTTACGATCCTGCCGTAGCAACTAAAGAAATTGTTGATGATGTTTATGCCACGGTTAACGACCGAATGAAGTTGGTAAAAACCTTAACCATTGCTAAAAGTGCTATTCGCCACAATATGGCTAAAGATTTACCCGAAATGCAAGTTCCAACTTGTTTAATTTGGGGTAAAAATGATAATGTAACCCCACCAGAGGTTGCAGAAGAATTTAACGAGCTGTTACCCAACTCAACCTTATATTGGATTGATAAATGCGGACACGCAGCCATGATGGAACACCCAGATGAATTTAACGAGATTATGTTCACCTGGTTAAAACAAAATAATTTATAAAAGTTACAGCTTGCTGTAACTTTTTTATTAAGAATATCTTTATGAAAGTAAATAAAGCAGAATTTATCATCAGTAATTCTGATGTTAAAAAATGTCCCGCTGAAATATTGCCCGAATATGCTTTTATTGGTCGATCAAACGTTGGTAAATCATCCTTAATAAATATGTTAACCGGCCGCAAAGCTTTAGCTAAAGTTTCGGGGAAACCGGGTAAAACACAGCTTATTAATCATTTTAAAATAAATGACAATTGGTTTTTAGTAGATTTACCTGGATACGGCTACGCCAAAGTTTCTAAATCTACCAAAGGTATTTTTCAGAAATTCATTACTGAATATTTTGAGAAAAGAGAACAATTGGTTTGTGGTTTTGTACTAATTGATGTACGCTTAGAACCGCAGAAAATTGATGTGGAATTTATGAGTTATTTAGGTAATGCAGGCGTTCCGTTCTGTATTATTTTCACCAAAGCCGATAAGTTAACCAAAAGTAAAGCCATGCAAAACATCGCAGCTTACAAAAAAGTACTTTTAGCTGGCGATTGGGAAGAATTTCCTACTTACTTTTTAACTTCATCAGCATCGGGCGAGGGGCAAGACGAAGTTTTACAGTTTATTAACGATGTAAACACCGATTTCTTTAAAAGTCAAGAAAGTTTTATATAAATAAAAAGCAACCCAATATGGGTTGCTTTTTTACTTTTTAAGTAGTTCTAATTTTTCTGCAAAGTAATCACAAAAATCTTTCATGGTTGCAGACATTTTTTCATCATCAGTTGCGCGTAAAAACGTATCTGACATGGCTACCAAAGTTTGGTGAAAAAATATTTTCATTTCATCAACTGGCATATCTTTTGTCCATAAATCAATACGTAAGGTTTCCTTTGCTTTACTATCCCAAACCGACATTAATAGTGCTTTGGTATTTTCGTTTTCTACCCCACCATCTTTTGCAGACCAAGTTAAGGTTTCTGGTACTCTATTTTCGTCAAGTTCAACTTTTACTTTTATTTCAGATTTAAATGTTTTTGCCATTATTTTTTAGGTTTGTATTTAGAATTTTCAAAAATATCTTTAGGTTCTGTTGTTAACATGGTTTGTAAACTTACATCGTTATGCTGCATGTACGATTTAACAATTTGCCAGCCCAACCAAACACCGGTTCTGCCCGGAGATTCTTGATCTATTTCTAGGTAAAATTTAGAAAAAGGTGCTTTACGAACAAAGCGCGCATCTAAACGGCTGTCTGAATCAAAAAGCAATTTTTTATCAACCAAATAACTCCAAATTTCAGATTCGTTTTCTTGGCACCAAACAATTTGCTCGGGCGTATAATTCATTTTTTCAGCATCGGTTGTGTAAGACAGCAATGCATCTTTTAAATATAAAATTTTACCTTGCTGAATCATGTTTGCCAACAAACTTTTATCACTTGTTGGAGCAATTACGGTATAAGCAAACTTTGTTGCCATATCTTGCGCCATTTGATCAGCATTGTATTCTGAACGCAAATATTGAGGAAAATCGGTATAATATTTATGATCTTGCCCTAAATAAGTTTCTAAGGTTATTATGGCTAAAGAATCGGTGTAAATAGCACCAAAATCTTTTTCCATATCACCCACAACTGTTATAAGCTGGTTGGGAACCTGTTTTTCAGGAAAATGGAATTTAATGGCTTTAAACAAAAACGCAACATCATTAAACTTATCGTTTGTAGGAAAGTTGGTTTGTACTTCCTGATAAACTTCTTGCCATAAAGAATCGTTACGTTTGCCTAAAAATTCAGCCGGATCCATTTCTCCAGGAAAGAAAAACGGATATTTAGCCATCATTTGATCTAAATCGTTTATATCGAATTCAAAATATTCTTTATCAAAACGGGAAATAGCAGTTTCGTGATCAATAGCCGAAATTTTGTCGTAATCTGCATCTACAACTTTTGGTTTATCTTTACAGGCAACAAAAAACAAAGAAAGCAGAAAACTTGTAAATAATATTTTTCTCATTTAAATAAAAAATTTATTTGCGTAAATTTATGCACGCGGTGTTGTGCAAATATACAATTACCAAACTATTAAAATTACTAATTAAAAGATAAATGGAGCAAGCAAAAAAATTTAATGCCCAAGCTGTAAACCAACACATTGTAAATTGGTTAAAAAATTATGCAACTAAAGCTAGGGTTAACGGATTTGTTGTTGGTATTTCTGGCGGAATTGATTCGGCCCTAACCTCAACCTTATGTGCACAAACAGAATTGCCAACTTTGTGCGTAGAAATGCCCATTCATCAGGCAGCGAGCCAAGTTTTACGTGGTGAAGAACATATTCAGTTTTTACTGAATAAATTCCCGAACGTTTCGCGTGCAAAAGCCGATTTAACACAAAGCTACGACGTTTTAGCCCAAAGCTTGCCTACAACAGCTAATGTAGAAAAACTTAACTTAACTTTGGCCAACACGCGCGCACGTTTGCGCATGACAACTTTATATTATTATGCCGGTATTCATGGCTATTTGGTGGTTGGCACCGGTAATAAGATAGAAGATTTTGGTGTCGGATTTTTTACAAAATACGGCGATGGCGGTGTAGATATTTCTCCAATTGCTGATTTAATGAAATCGGAAGTTAGATTACTTTCTGAATATTTAGGCGTAACTGCAAACATTATAACAGCTAAACCAACTGATGGATTATTTGGTGATGACCGAAGTGATGAAGATCAATTAGGTGCTAATTATGATGAATTAGAAGAAGCCATGCTTGCACATGAAATGGGCAAAACAGCAGCCGATTTTGAAGGCCGAAAACAAGTAGTTTTTAAAATTTACGAACGTTTAAATCGCATCAACCAACATAAAATGACTCCTATTCCGATATGCGAGTTAAAAACATTATAAAGTAATTTGCTACAATATTATAAATAATATCGCGTTAATCATTTTGAAAGCTGAATAAAAATAACCAAAATTATTACAAAATGATAAAACTTTGTATTGCAGATAACCAACCTGTAACTCATTTTGGGTTAGAGGCCTACTTTAAAAAAAATGAAAAGATTGTGATTACGCAAAACGTTTCTAACTTAGAACAGTTAGACGAAACGTTACGTAAAAAATCAATAGATGTATGTGTGATAGATTTAGAGTTAGAAGGTTTAACTTCGATAAATTACATCAAGGCCATATCATCAGAAAATCCTTCTATCAAATTTTTAGTTTTTTCTAACTTAGCTGAGCAAATTTATGCTTTTAACGCCTACAAAAGCGGAGTTAAAGGTTATGTATTAAAAAAGGAAAAACTACAAGTTTTAGAAGATGCGATTTATAAAGTAAACGACGATAAAATTGTTTTTAGCGATTTAATTAAAAAACAAATTGAATTAAATAGCCGTGGTAAAAAGGCTGACCGTTTACACCGCAAATTATCTTCAAGAGAAATTGAAGTTTTACGCTATTTAAGCGAAGGCAAAAAAAACAAAGAAATTGCTGAACTTTTAGAGCTTAACGAAAAAACAATTAGTACGTATAAATTACGCTTATTAACTAAATTACATGTTACCAGCTTAGTAGATTTAATTGATAAAGCGCGTAACTTAGAAATTGTAAACTAATTGTTGTACACCACATACACGCGATTTAGTTTTCTAGAAAGCGTGGTTTTTAGTAAGTTGAAATCTTGAATTTGATGTTTTACATCGTCCGTAATTTCAGTTTCCTTATCTGTTATGGATTGAAATAAATCAGTAACCATTTTGGCCATCCAAACCCAATTTAACGTTAACATAGTTTCGGTTACATATTGGTTAATGGTCATTTCTTTAGTTTTTACATCAATCATCTTTTTATTCCAATCGTGCAAAATATTGGCATGATTTTCAAAAGAAATATTACTAACGATTTGAGCAATTTCGGGTTCTTGCGTTAATAAAAAGGTTGCCACATCAAACGTGGTTGCCCCATTATTTTCAAGAGTTCTAAAATGCTCAATCAGTCGGTAATATATGGTTTTGTAGGTTGGATTGGTAAATTCAATCACATCCTTATCGTATTCAAAATACAAATTAACTTTGTTGTAAACTTTTCTTTTTACTTTTACAACCGCTTCTTCATAATCGCCGTTTTCTAAAAGCACATAATTTTCTTCGGTAAATACCTCATCGGTAAATCCGTGGTTAATTAATATATCTAAGATGCGGTATTCTAAATCTTGAATAATTTCTTGGTTTTGCAGACCTTTTACCGTATCGGTATTTTTTACAACTTCAAACGTTTTTTGGCGCTCTTCTTCAATTAACTTTTTATTGGCTTTGCTAATATCAACCGCCACAATTTGCGCTAACGAGTTGTAAATAACTTGTTCCGAAACATCCATAATTTTAGCACATTCCTGCACATAAACTTCTCGCTTAATAGCGTTCGGAATTTTAGAAATGCTCACAATCATATCGTTTATTAAATTGGCCTTTTTAATAGGATCGTTTTGCGATTCTTCCATTAAAAGCTTTGCCTTAAACTGAATAAAATCGGTGCTATTGGTTTCTAAATAATGCTTTAGTTCTTCGTTTGATGTTTTTTTGGCAAAGCTGTCAGGATCTTCTCCTTCCGGAAAAGTACAAACGCGCACATTCATGCCTTGCTCTAAAATTAAATCAATACCGCGAATAGATGCACGCAAACCAGCCGCATCACCATCGTACAAAACGGTAACGTTATCGGTTAATCTGTTTATTAATCGAATTTGATCTGGAGTTAAAGCGGTACCTGATGAGGCAACAACGTTCTCAATTCCCGATTGGTTAAACTGAATTACATCGGTATATCCTTCTACCAAATAACAATTTTGAAGTTTAGAAATGGCTTGTTTTGCCTGATAAATACCGTATAGAATTTTACTTTTATGATAAATATCTGATTCGGGCGAATTTAAATATTTAGCTGCTTTTTTATCAGAAGTTAAAATACGCCCACCAAAACCTAAAACACGGCCCGAAAAGGAATGAATAGGGAACATTACTCGGCCTTTAAATCGATCGAATTTTTTATCGTCTTTAACAATGGTTAACCCCGATTTATCCAGATATTCTAAAGAATATCCGTTAGCAAGCGCCTGATTGGTAAATGCATCCCATGAATCGGGCGAATAACCCAAATCGAATTTTTTAATGGTTTCGTCAGTAAAACCACGTTCTTTAAAGTACGACAAACCAATTGCTTTACCTTCTTCGGTGTTTTGCAAAACATCGTGAAAATAGGTTTTCGCATATTCCGAAACCAAATACAAACTTTCGCGTTCGTTTGCTTTTTCGGTTTCTTCGTTGGTTTGCTTAATTTCTTCTATTTCTATATTGTATTTTTTTGCCAAGTAACGTAAAGCTTCTGGGTACGTAAAATGTTCGTGCTCCATGATAAACGAAATGGCATTTCCGCCCTTGCCCGAACTAAAATCTTTCCAGATTTGTTTTACGGGCGAAACCATAAACGACGGAGATTTTTCATTAGAAAAAGGGCTTAATCCTTTTAGATTACTTCCTGACTTTTTTAAATGAACAAAATCGCCGATAACTTCTTCAACTCGCGTTGCATCAAAAATTTTATCTATGGTAGTTTGTGAAATCATTTTATACAATAGTTTGTCCCTAACAAAAATACGCATTGTTAGCCAATAAAGATAAAAAAACGAATCTTAAAAAAGATTTGTTTACTTTTTAATTGAAATCAAAACGCAGTCCGGCAGAAATTAAATTTACATCGGTTGGTTGTTTTTTAAACAATGGATTTAAATTGTATTTAACGTAAAAGCTGGTTTGTTTATAGCCCACATAAGCACTTAAGCCGTATATAAACTTTTCAACATTATAACTTGACGAGAATTTTTCTTTATAGCTTTTACCATCTTCTCGGTATTTAAACTTTTGTAACGTTTGTAAATGAGTACCAAAAAAACCTCCAATTCCGAATCGGAACGCTTGATGCGAAGCAAATACATTTTTTTGTAATTTTTCAGAAAAACGTTTTTTAGTAAAATCAAACTCCAAATGCAACGGAACAACTAAAGTTGTATTTCTAAACATATTTTTTTTGTAGTTGATTCCTGTTGGTTCTAAACTAAAAATACCATTATCATCGCGCACAAAAACATAATTATTACGCGGGCTTAATTTATCAAACATAAAACTAAACCCATATTTAAAATGCAATAAGGGCGAATTTTTACTTAAGCGCGTATTGTACGTATATCCCAGCTCGTAAAACATAGATCGTAAAGGCGTAAAATCGCCGTTTTTTAAATCACCATTTTCTAGCAAGCTATTTACCCCAAAAGCAAAAACCAATTGTGAGGTTGTACGTTTTTCAGAACGATCTTTTTTATTGTGTTTGCTTGAGCTGTAAACAAATTTGGGCGAATGCTCGGCCAAACGATCCATAAAATCAGGCTCTTCTTCTACAACAACAATTTCTACCGGCTGTTGGTTGTTAATAAGCTCGGTTACACGGCGCTTAATTTCGTTATCAATTAAATGTTGACTGCTAGCTACAGAAACTTTTATTTGGTGCGAATAATGCTGCGCTAACGAATCTTTTTTATACTGCGCTTGTTGCGGCGTTATTTGCTTTGCATCTTCTAAAGCCCAAATGGCATCTACCCCATTTTTTAAAGAATCTTTGTATTGTACAACTTGCAATTCTATAAGCTGAAGTTGTTGTTGTACCGAACTTTGTAAAGGTGAATTTTGTGCAAATGCTTTACCAAGCATTACAAGCACAAGGCCAGTGGCCCATAAAATAATTTTAAACATAACTATTTGTTTTTTGATTGATGATTTTTATTCGTAATTGCGATTGCTAATTGCCATTCTAATTTTCTGGAACTTGCCTTCTTTCTTACTTAATTCAGTATTTGCTTTTTCAAAATTAAGTTCACGTTCGGTTTGTTTTAACAACATTTTAGGCGAAACATCAACTTCAAAATTCTGTTTATTTTCCCATTCTATTTGTAACGTTCCGGTAGCATAATGCGTTTCTGACTTTATAACCGAATCGGGAATTACATAATTTTCTGTTTCTGCAACAATTATATTTTTATCCGCGTTACTATTTTTTGGACTGGCAATTTGAGTTGCTGGTAAAAGGTTTATGTTCACATCCTGATCTAATTCATCAGGTAAAAACGGTTGCGCAACTGAATCAACTTCAACTAAAACAACAGGCTTATTTTCAGATTCGTTCTCAGATTTATTAGAATCTAATAAGTAAAGCGCGAACCCAAAACCTAAAGCAAAAACAGCAGCTAAAGACAAATACCTTTTCCATACAATATTTTTGGTTGCTTGATTAACTAGCTCAGGTTCGCTAGGCAAAGCTTTATCTAACATGCTCGCTAAATGTTGCCAAGATTGAGCACTAGGTTCAATTCGTTGCTCGTTGGCAAGTTCTTTTATTTTTTTATCTAGCGGTTCCATGTTCATTTGTTTTTAATTGTTGTAAAGCTTTTTGAATGTATGTTTTAGCGTAAGCTAATTGCGATTTCGAGGTTCCTTCGGAAATTTGCAAGCGCGTAGCAATTTCATGATGTTTGTAACCTTCTATCACAAAAAGATTAAAAATCATTTTACAACCTTCGGGCAAATCGTTAACAAGCAATAATATTTGTTCGGCATCATGGGTTAACTCGGTTTCCTCAGTTATAAAATCGTGTTCGGCAATTGTTACAAATTCTAATTGTTTAATTTGTTTACGATGCGCATCAATACATTCATGAACCACGATGCGCCGAATCCAGCCTTCAAAACTTCCTTGGTCATTATATTGCGTTATGTTTACAAAAACTTTTAAAAAAGCTTGAAGCAAAACATCTTCTGCCAAAAAAACATCTTTAAAATACCTACGGCAAATAGCCAGCATTTTAGGAGCATATTTGTTGTAAATAGCTTGCTGAGCCAACCTATTATTAGCTTTTGCCTGAACAATTAGTTCTTGTTCTTTAGGATGTAAAACAACAATTTTCATAAATAGTAGGTTGGTTTATTAGGATAGACGAAAATTACGATAAAAAGGTTGGAAAGTTTTTTAAAAATATTGATATAAATAAAAAAGCAACTGATAATCAGTTGCTTTTTTATTTATTTTTTACGTTCAATAACATAATTAACCATGAGTACCAAGGCATCTTTATACGGAGAAGTTGGAAAAACTTCTAACAAGGTTAGTGCTTGTTGCTGAAAGTCGACCATAACCTTTTCTGCATAAGTTAGTCCGCCATTTTGTTTTACAAATTCAATAACCTGGTTTACGCGTTTTTTATTTTTATTGTGGTTTTTAACCGAATTTATTAACCATTTTTTATCTGCTTCACTGCAATTGTTTAAGGTATAAATTAACGGCAGCGTCATTTTTTGTTCTTTAATATCTATTCCGGTTGGTTTACCAATAGGTCCGTCGGTATAATCAAACAAATCATCTTTAATCTGAAAAGCCATTCCGATAAGTTCGCCAAACTTACGCATGCGCTCAACCATTTCAGTATCTTCGGGTTTAACAGCACACGCACCTAAAGCACAACAAGCTGCAATTAAAGTTGCTGTTTTTTGACGAATAATTTCGTAATAAACATCTTCTGTAATATCTAAACGACGTGCTTTTTCAATCTGCAACAATTCGCCTTCAGACATTTCTCGTACCGCTACCGAAATAATTTTAAGCAAATCAAAATCGTCGTTGTTTATAGAAAGTAACAATCCTTTAGAAAGTAAAAAATCGCCAACTAAAACTGCAATTTTATTTTTCCATAAAGCGTTGATTGAAAAAAATCCGCGGCGTTTGTTTGAATCATCCACCACATCATCATGCACCAAAGTTGCTGTATGAATCAGCTCAATAACCGATGCACCACGATAAGTACGTTCGTTTACTTCGCCATTGGCAACCATTTTAGCAGTTAAAAACAAAAACATAGGGCGCATTTGCTTGCCCTTGCTGTTTACTAAATAATGGGTAATTCGGTTTAAAAGGGCAACTTGTGATGTCATAGCATCTTGAAACTTTTTTTCAAAAA